>DATEOV010000238.1:0-3111 GCA_035273645.1 Flavobacterium sp.
ATCTTGAAACCCTCCAGTGTTACTATGCAATGTGGTTTAGAAATCGAAAGGATTTTTGAAAAAATTGGCTTACCCGATAATGTTTTTAAAACAGTTATTGCTTCCTCAGTTGAAGCGGAATATTTAATCGACTCTGATGATGTTAGTGCAGTTACATTTACTGGCAGTGTACCTGTGGGTGCAAAGGTGGCCAAGCATGCAACAGCTCAATTAAAAAAGATAGTACTAGAGCTTGGAGGTAGCGATCCATTTATCGTTTGTGAAGATGCAGATATTGATAAAGCTTCAAGTGGGGCTGTAAAAGGACGATTTATAAATTGCGGACAAAGCTGCATAGCATCTAAACGTTTTATTGTTGTAAAAAACGTAGCCTCACAATTTATTGAAAAATTTGTTTAGAAGACAGAAAAATTAAAAATTGGAGATCCACTTTCAGAAGATACTGATATTGGGCCATTGGTAAACTCTTCTGCATTAGAAAACATTGACGAAACAGTAAAGAGATCATTGAAAGAAGGAGCCGAATTGGTAACGGGCGGACAACGATTAGGTAAAAAAAATGAGGGTAATGAAAAAGGATATTTCTACAAGCCAACCATTTTAAAAAATGTTATTCCTAGTATGGAGGTCGCTCGAGAGGAAACATTTGGACCAATCGCCCCGGTAATAGTGGCTGAAGATGAACAAGAAGCGTTAGAAATAGCAAATGATACAAAATTTGGCCTTGGAGCAAGCATCTGGACTCAAAATTTGGGCAAGGCGGAGAAATACTCAAAATTACTACAGGCTGGAATTGTTACAGTTAATAATGTTGTTGTATCAGACCCAAGAGTTCCATTTGGTGGAATCAAAAATAGTGGATTTGGGAGGGAATTATCAAAACACGGGATGTTTGAATTTGTAAATATCAAATCCATACGATTCTATGATCAGCTGATACATCATCACTATGTTGAATAAAAAAAGGTTAAGTATATAGAGAGTGTGACTGATTGAAAAAGAACTTTGGTTTTTTTGCCAGATTAATTATTGAAGCAGAGTAAAGTCAGTCGCCTAGCTTGGCCCTCTAACCTTTAAAAGAAAATAATCTGTTAATAATCCGCATTGAATTCGAGTTGACTAAGCAAAGCAACTAATCTAATCTCACCTATTCTGCCAACTAGCTTATCAACCAACCTACAAACCAACCTGCTAGAGGAATCTGCATTATTTTACAATTACAATATAAAATATAATTTTTGCTATTATAAATTAGAAACAATCACTGATTAATCTCATAGCTTGGCTTGGACTCTAGATTCTTAATTTTGGTTAAGGGGATGTTTTAATATATTGGATCTCACTTTATTTTGATGAACGATATTCGTTATTGCCTCGAAATTTGGGGAACGGATTATGAAAAAATTAAACAAACGTGTATCTTCGCAGAAGAGCTTGGATATTACGGATTTTATTATGGTGAATCATTAACCGACATAGACCTTGACTGTTGGACAGTTCGTTCGACATTGATCCCTATTACAAGTAAAATTAGGCTTGGACCCGTCATCACTTATATACTTCCAGATTATAGAAGCTTGGCCTTACTGGTAAAACAATCAATTACTTTTCAAGACATTTCAAAAGGCCGGCTTGAATTTAGGACAGGACCAGGTGCATGCCTTGAATATTCTCTTCAGTGGTGGTATCCTTTTGGAATCAACTATTCAAATGCAATTAAACGAGTTGCCTTGTTTGACGAAGGCATTCAATTACTATCAAAATTTCTTGGAAACAGTGATAAAGACTACGAGCAGTCTGGTAACACGATGGTTACAAATTTTGATGGACAATTCTATAAATTACGTGGAGCTTCATTTGTCAAACCTAAAATTAAAATTCCTATAACAATAGCAGTCAAACAAGATAGAATGATGAAAATTGCTGCAACTTACGCAGATATTTGGGAATGTTCCTATTTGACACCTAACGAATATTCTACTCTAAATAAAAGATTTGAAATATTGTTAAATGCACAAAATAGCACGAAATCTAAAGACCCACAAAATAAAAAGATAATCAGATCAATTGAATTGGATGTTCTTATTGCAAATACTGAGCAAGAACTTGAATACAAGAAAAAAATATTTGCCTTGGAAAGGGGACCAGGCGTTTACAAGCAAATACTAAAGAAGGGTCTTGTGGGAAACCCTGATGAAGTAAGCAAAAGGGTACAAGAATATGTAGATCTTGGTATCAGTCAGTTTTTTCTTGCGTTTCAGGATCCGTTTGACCTTAAATCCATCGATTTATTTATGAATACCGTAAAAAATTGATATTCCTAACTCATTTAGGGGATACCAGTTTTGAAATATTTTAGATATTTCTTTTTTCTTTCTTTCTTGTTTTTAGTTTAAAAATATGTGTTTTTATCAAGTACCTCGCCAGGATTCTGGCTGTTAGAGATTGATTAGTTAATAAAAGCCACTGATGATTTTTCCAGGTTTTCTAAAAAAAATCGAGATTAATGTTATTTTTTTGAATTAGCAAAGATTTTTTACTGCTTGTACATCGTTAATGAGGTAGTAGACAATATGAATATAGAAATTACGTGTAAAAAGGAGCAACAACTTTTGTTCGCTAAAGCAGGCATCGCATCAATCGTTTTTATGGCCGCGATGATAATTATTTCTTTATATCAGGTTTCGTATGCTCAGAATGATTCCTCTGATAACCTCAGCAGTAGGATTAGTAGTAATAGTGAAACAGGTGTGCCCCCTTTAACAGAGGATGGAAACATATCAATTGAATCTTTTTCTAGTCTTGTTAACGAAATTAATACATATTTAGCATCAAAGCCCTCAAAATCCTTAACTAATAGCACCATAAATTCCCAGAAAGAGATGCCATCTATAAACTTGCTATCTTTGAATAAAATAACTATTCAAAATACCTCTATGTCGGTACCAGCACCTGTACGACATCCAGGCCAGCCATCACATGAAGTAGTTTTTGCCCTTCCATTAAGAAATGACGGTAAAATATGGTCAGGTACAGTAACATTTACAGCAAGCAAACCGATAGAAGTCGAGGTCCTTCATACTTATGCACCAATAAGGATTCCAGATTCAA
>DATEOV010000239.1:0-5096 GCA_035273645.1 Flavobacterium sp.
TTTTTTCATCCGAAAATAGGAATTTGGATGGGTGCAACGCCCGAGCAATTGTTAAAAGTAGAAGATGATATTTTTAAAACAATGGCTTTAGCTGGAACACAAAAAAATACTGGTTATGAGGAAGTTATGTGGGCGGATAAGGAAAAACAAGAGCAGCAATTCGTTACCGATTATATTGTCTTTGAGTTGAATAGAGTTTCAAAATCAATATTGATTTCTGAACCGTACAGTATAAAAGCGGGAAGTATTTGGCATATAAAAACGGATATTTCGGGTCAATTGAATTCAACTCGAAATTTAAAAGAAGTTGTTGGTTTGTTACATCCCACTCCTGCAGTTTGTGGTTTGCCAAAATTAGAATCCAAACAGTTTATTCTGGACAATGAAAATTATGACAGGACTTTTTATACCGGTTATTTAGGAGAATTGAACAGTAGCTCTGTATCGGATAAAACCAGTTCTGATTTGTTTGTCAATTTACGTTGTATGGAAATTGAAATGGATCTAGATTTCAAAAAGGTTAAAGCCAATTTATTTATGGGGTGCGGAATCACAAAAGACAGTATTCCGGAAAAAGAGTGGGAGGAAAGCGTAAATAAGTCAATGACGATGAAGAGGGGTTTTTAGATTGCAGAAAATTAGAAATAGAATATAGAGAACAGCATTTAGATTTTCTCTTTTTAACATTAAAATAAAATAGATGAAATTAGATATACTAGCTTTTGGAGCACATCCCGATGATGTAGAATTGGGATGTTCCGGAACAATCTTAAAAGAGGTTTCCTTGGGTAAAAAGGTTGGAATTGTTGATTTGACTCGTGGGGAACTGGGTACTCGAGGTTCCGCTGAAATTCGTGATCAGGAAGCGAGTGATGCCGCAAAGATATTAGGGGTTTCTGTTAGAGTGAATTTGAATATGAGGGATGGTTTTTTTGTCAATGACGAAAAGCATCAATTGGAAATCATAAAGATGATTCGGAAGTATCAACCTGAGATTGTATTGTGTAATGCAATAGAAGATAGGCATATCGATCACGGAAAAGGAAGTAAATTAGTTTCAGATGCTTGTTTTTTATCAGGTTTGATGAAAATTGAAACAGTTCTTGGTGAAGAAATCCAAAAGCCATGGAGACCAAAGTTAGTTTATCATTATATACAATGGAAAAACATAGAACCTGATTTTGTTGTAGACATTACTGGATTCACGGATAAGAAAATCGAATCTATTTTGGCGTACCGTTCCCAATTTTATGATCCGAATTCGAAAGAACCAGAGTCACCAATATCAAGTAAAAACTTCTTGGAAAGCCTGAATTACCGTTCTAGGGATTTAGGAAGGCTAACTGGCGTTGAACATGCCGAAGGTTTTACTGTTGAAAGGTATTTGGCAGTCAATAGTTTAGGTGATTTGAAGTAAATTTGCTGAATTTTTTTTAATTTTTTGTTTGTAGAAGTAAACATTTGTTCTATATTTGCAACCGCTAAGCACAAATGGTGGTTGTAGCTCAGCTGGTTAGAGCATCGGTTTGTGGTGCCGAGGGTCGCCGGTTCGAACCCGGTCATCCACCCAAAAGGCAAAAGCCTCGAAGTAATTCGGGGCTTTTTTTGTGGAGTTAAGTTTCGTGAAGGAATAATTATCAATTTCTTAATTTAAAATAAATTAGTTTTTGCTAAATTGCTTATAATTAACCAATTTAATAATAATCTATGGGAACATTTTTAGTTAGCAAAAGAAAGAATGATGAGTTTCAGTTTGTTTTAAAAGCAGGAAATGGACAAATTATTCTTGCAAGTGAAGGTTATTCAACCAAAGTAGCTTGTGAAAACGGAATCGAGTCTGTGAGAAAGAATTCTCAAGTGGATGAAAGATTTGATAAGTTGGAAGCCAAAAACGGAAAGTTTTATTTTAACCTTAAAGCATCCAACGGTCAAATTATTGGTAGTAGTGAAATGTATGAGTCGGTAGCAGCACGTGATAACGGAATTGAATCCGTAAAGAAAAATGCTCCAGATGCTGATGTAAAAGAAGATTAGTAATCAATTATTTTTATAGAAAAAGCTTCAAAGAAATTTGAAGCTTTTTTTGTGAAACGATTATTTCTAATTCTTTGTTGTAGGTTCCTATCGGCTTGCGAGAGGGGTAGAAGCAAGCTACCGAAGTAGCGCGTATAACCCGACCGCATTATGGAAAGTGGGCGAATAAGCGGTATGTAAGATAGCCCACTTTCTGTAATGGGGTCTCGCCCTAATCATTTTGAAAATATATTAAAATAACAAAGAGCTTTGAATTGCTCCAAAGCTCTTTGTTTATTTTGTTTTTGAAAACAGATTCTGAAGACTACTGAATAGGTTTGTCAACTACAATTCTTTCTGGTCTATTGGCCAAATCCCAAGCAATTACAAAAGCCAATTGAGTTCTTTTTGCCAAGGCATCATATTCTATTTTGTTTGGCTCATCTCCTTTTCCGTGGTAGTCTTCATGCACACCGTTGAAAAGAAACACAGATGGAATGCCTAATTTTGCAAAATTATAATGATCAGAACGCTCGTAGAAGTGATTTGGGTCTTTTGGGTCGTTGAATTTGAAATCTAAGTCTAAATGTGTGTATTTGTCGTTTTGAGCTACTGTAATGTTGTGCAAATCGCTAGACAATCTATCAGCACCAATTACATAAACATAATTGTTGGTTTTGGCATGTTCTACATCACGACGACCTATCATATCAATGTTGATATCGGCTATAGTATTGGCTATTGGAAACAATGGGTTTTCGGAATAGTAACGTGATCCGTGTAAACCATGTTCTTCGCCCGTTACATGAAGAAACAAAATAGAACGTTTTGGCCCGTATCCTTCCTTTTTAGCTTTTTGAAAAGCTTCTGCAATTTGAAGGATAGCAACTGTTCCAGAGCCATCATCATCGGCACCATTATATACTTCACCGTTTTTCACGCCAACGTGGTCATAATGCGCTGAAATAACCAAAACTTCGTCTGGTTTTTCAGAACCTTCAATGTACGCCCAGATATTCTCCGAATCAGGCAAGTTTTCATTGCGTTTGGCATTCAAGTAAGCAGCCGGTACTGGTTGGTAATAACTTGTAGCTCCTTTTGGATAGGATATTTTGCTTTTTTTGTATTGGTCAATAAGATATTTTCCAGCTTTTTTTTGTCCTTTGGACCCTGTGTCACGACCTTCCATTTCATCTGAAGCTACAATATAGAGTCTTGTTTTTAGCTTATCGGCTGTTATGGTGTTCATGAACTTGGTTGGGTCATCGTTGTTGACCGCTTTTTTTTGCGCAAAACTGGAAATAGTTGTGATAAACAACAAGAGGGCTAGTGCTTTTTTCATTTAGAGATTGGAATATTTAAGTTATTATTTTTTTAATACTTCGTTTAAGAATAATTTGAAATGCTCGAAAGATCGTTCAGATGCTTTCTCATTGTAAGCGGCACCTTTTGAATTATCAGTTCCAGATTCTGGATTGGTAAAAGAATGGACAGCATTAGCATAATAAATCATTTGCCAATCGGCTTTTGAGTCTTTCATCTCTTTTTGGAAACTTGAAACCTCTTCCGAAGACACAAACGGATCATCGGCTCCATGGCATACTAAAACTTTTGTGGTAATAGGTTCTGTTGGTCTTAAATTATCTTTGCCTAAGCCTCCATGAAATGATACGACTCCTTTTACATTCAAATGACCACGAGCTGCTTCAAGTGCTCCAGTTCCCCCAAAGCAATACCCAATGACTACAATGTTTTCTGGATTGGCTCCAGCTACAATTAATTGTTGTAAGGCTAAAGAAATTCTTTTTTGATAGGCTTCAAAGTTTTTTTTGTAAAAGCCGGCACTATTTCCTGCTTCATTATTGTCTTTTGGGTAATTCCCTTCGCCATAAATATCAGCTATAAAGGCGTAGTATCCCATTTTTGAAAGTTTGTCGGCAGTGTCTTTTGAGAGTTTGTCAATTCCCCTCCAGGCTGGTAGGATTAAGATGCCCGGTTTTTGAGTACTACTCTTTACGGGTGAAATTTTAAAACCATTTAGAATCTGGTTTCCATCTTTATATTGTACCGGTTTTAATTGTGCAAATGCTTGACCACCAAATAATACCATTCCGAAAATTATGTATTTTAAGTTTTTCATGGCTTTGTTTTTTACAAATATCTAAATAAAAATGTTATAAAAAAACCTTGAAAGAATTAACTTTCAAGGTTTTGTTCGAATTTTAAAAATGAAATTATTTTATGAATTATTCTCCGGGATGGTAAGTACGTTCGGCATTTTTTTCAATGTCTTCTCTGTAGAACAAGACGTCTTTGAATTGGCCTTTTTGGTACATTACCGCTTGATCCATAAAGTGTTTTGATTTTAGATCACTACTATTTCCACCTGCCAAAAGTGATTTGGCTTTTATTTTTGGACCAAATTCAACAGCACAAACAAAACTGTTCCCACTATAGCCATATCTTTTTTTAGTTCCAATTTGGTAGCTACTTTTATAAGCTGGTAAGCAGCCCCAAAGAGCAGTTGTATTTCCTATTGGTAAACTTTCGAATGTATCATTATAGGTCAGATTGATATCGCCAGAGAAGCGCTGAAATCTGTTGAGTTCTCCCCATGGGATTTGCCAAGTACCGAATTTTGTTTTTAGCTCGGATATTACGCTTTGCAATTGAGGAATAAGTTCCTCTGCTGTTGCAGTTTTTGCAAATTGAATTGTATTTTCAACATGATCCATTTCGCCTTGATCGACATATGATTTTTGAATAATAGGATTCAATTTATATCCCCATTCGTTTGCCAAAGTTGTGGCAACAGAATTTTCATTGGCATAGTAATTCCATTTTTTTAATACCGTAATGGGTTCTATTAATTCATTATAAAGAGGGTTTTCGGGTTGTATATTTTTTTCAAAACTAGAAACCAAGGCAGGGATTAATACCTCAAAAATCGAAAGTTTTGTGTCATACCCATCAGCTATTACTTTGTCTAATGTGTAATCAGTTCCTTTGCTTAATAGGCGAACGACATTTATTGCCCTAAAATTCTCGCCATCGGGAGCCATGTACGGCAAATAATTTTCTTT
>DATEOV010000240.1:0-9879 GCA_035273645.1 Flavobacterium sp.
TTATAACCAGCCTCAATTTTTGTTTCTAAAATTTTAAAATTTTGTGACAGGAAAAATTCTTTGGCTTTGTCATAAAAGGCCTTATTAAGTTTTCCTTCTGATAATCCAGGATAAGTTAGATGTCCATTGATAAGTAACACCGTTTTCTGTTTACTTGGTGTTTGTGCCATTAGTCTGGTTCCCAATGATAGTATTGTTAAAATCGTTATCAATATAATTTTTGCCTTCATATTTTTTGTTTAAAATGATAGGACAAAATTAAGGCCTTGCTATTCATACTGGGGAAACAGATTACTACAAAAAAAGAAACAAATTACTGATAATAGAAAAAAGCCTTTTTGAAGGCGTTCTGATTGTTTGTCTGGAAATTAATTTTAATCAAAATTTAAAGAAGAAGATAATTCCCTATAGGCATTTGCCTCGTCCTGCAATTCTTTTATTTTTCTTTCTGTTTCTGCTATGGCATCTGCTCCAGCAATCCACCGTTTTGGAGGTGTAGCTTCATTTGCAATGGTAAGCAAACCCTCTGCTAATTTTGCAGGGTCACCACCTTGAGTACCACTCATAGCCTGCCATCCTGGACGAAGTATTGCAATCCGCTCTGCATAATCCGCAACTTGTAGTTCATTCCAAATGGTTGAAGATGGTTCTAATAAATTAGTTCTGAAAAATCCAGGATTTACAATGGTGGTATTGATTCCAAATTGTGAAACTTCCAATTGCAATGATTCCATCCAACCTTCTAATGCAAACTTAGAACCTGCATAAGCTGTACAAAGTTCGTAACCAACTAGTCCGGCAGTAGATGAAATAGTGATGATATGTCCAGATTTATTTTTTCTAAAAATAGGCAAAACGACTCTGGTGACATTCATCGGACCAAATGCATTGACTGCAAATTGACGCTCCATTTGGGTCTGGCTCAATTCTTCAAAATATCCTGCATAAAAACTTCCTGCATTGTTTACCAACACATCGATGCTTCCAAATTTTTCTATTGCTGCATCTAAGGCTGTATTTATTTCTTCCGGATTGGTAACATCCATTTGTACTACAAATAGGTTATCAGTAGACTCTCCAAGTGCTTTTGCTACCTTATCGGCATTTCTACCCGTGGCAATTACTTTGTTGCCTGTTGCAAGAACAGCTTTCGTAATTTCTAATCCTATTCCGCTGCTTGCTCCGGTTATTAACCAAACTTTATTATTTGTCATTGTCTTATTTTATTAAATTAATAGAAAGCTATTGTACTCAAATTATTGGCAGAAAGTCATTTGCATAGCGTTCATTCTTCCACCATATACTTTTAATTTAGCAAATTCTGTTTCCAATTCCTGAAATTCTGATGCAGATAATTGAACATCATAAGCCCCTAAATTTTCATTCAAATGAGGAATATTTCTGGTTCCGGTAATTGAAACGATGAAAGGTTTTTTTGCCATTAACCAAGCCAATGCAATTTGTGATGCGGTTGCATTTTTATTGGATGCAAAACGGTTCAGCAGATTTACAATCGGCATATTGGCGGATAAATTTTCCGGAGTAAATCTTTCGAAGGCAGAGCGTAAATCCAGTTTACTGTCAAAAGGAGTTTGTGCATTTAGTTTCCCTGTCAAATATCCCATTCCGAGTGGTCCCCAAGGCACAAAACCAATTCCCAATTCTTCGCATAAATCCAAAACGCCATTTTTTTCTACGCTTCTTTCCATAAAAGAATATTCTGACTGGATAGCGGAAACTGGCAGTACGGAATGTGCTTTGCGAATAGTGGTTGTATTGGCTTCTGACAAACCTAAATGCAACACTTTACCTTGTTGTATTAGATCTTTTACCGCACCTGCCACATCTTCAATCGGAACATTTGGGTCAACTCTGTGTTGGTACAAAAGGTCGATATGGTCGGTTTGAAGGCGCTTCAAAGATTCTTCAACCACTTTTTGGATGTGTTCTGGTCTGCTGTTTAAAGTGATATTGGGCGCGCCAATTTCAAACCCAAATTTGGTGGCAATCACTACTTTATTTCTGAATGGTTTCAATGCTTCACCCACCAATTTCTCATTGGTATAGGGACCGTAAACTTCGGCAGTATCAAAAAAGGTAACGCCACTTTCATACGCTTTTCGGATAGTTTTGATGCCTTCTTCAATTTTTGCAGGCGCACCATAATTGGCACTGATGCTCATACAACCCGCTCCCAATGCAGAAACTTTTAACTTTCCAAGATTCCTTGTCGTCATTTTATTTTCTTTATCGTTGTTGATTTCATTACTTGCTAAATCTTTTGTCGATGCAGACATCAGACTAGGTGTAAGCATCAATCCTGCTCCTGCGATTACGCTTTGCTGAAGAAATTTTCTACGGAAATTTTCGCCGTTGTTTGTATTTTTATTGTCTTCCATCTTGTAGTATTTAAATTTAAACAAAGGTATTTCCTGAAAAATAGACCCACGGAAACAGACTACTACAAAAAAAGAAACAAATTACTGATTACAAAAAAACGCCTTGATAAAAGACGTTTCGTTTGTATTAGTTTTTGCCGATTACTTGTAATCGGTATTCCTTTGGTGTGAGATTAACTTGTTTTTTGAAGAATTTTGAAAAGTAATTGGGATACTCAAAACCTAATTCATAAGCTACTTCTGAGGTATTTAGTTTTTTGTCATCTACTAATAATTCTTTCGCTCTTTTAATTACAAAATCGTGAATATTTTCGAGTGCAGATTTATTGGTGAAATGTTTTACAATATCCCCCAAATAGTTTGGTGTTAGCCCTAATTTATCTGCAAAATACTGAACATTTGGAAGTTGGGAAACAGGCTCATTGTAATAATCTTTGACACTTTGCTGAAAATCGGTTACGATACGGTTATACTCTTTTGGGTCAGTAGAAAATTGTCTTTTGTAAAACGATTCTACCAACGAAATCAATACATTTACATAAGAAAGTAATACTACAAAATTTTGTCTTTCTTTGTTGTAATACTTAATCATCAGTTCAAAAAGAGTAGTGATTTCTACAATTTCGTTGTCTGTTAGAAATAAAGGTTCGTGCAGACCGTAATCAAGATAATTCTTGAATAAAAACCGATTTTCGTCAATAATTTTTTTTGACAATTGCACATACATTCCCTTGTAAGTAGGTTCAATATCCCATCCGCCAATCATTTCAGGACTGTTGAAAAACACCGCATTCACAGGCTTTGCATTGGGTGTCGTTTTGTCAACAAAATTGGTTTTAAATGAAACCCTGTAAAAGTCAACCATTATAGGTTCTGACTTCAAAAGCATATTGGGTGGATCATAATAACCAATGTCAATATCATTGTCCAAAGGATTTGGCAAACCTATATATTCATTGAACGTTTTGAAATCTTTAAATATCCTCATTTTACAAAGTTATAAACAAGTGAATATAAATATGAAACATTCTACTATAAAAAAAGGAAACAAATTACTTATTGAATGTTTTTAATTTTAGATTCTTTTAGAAGTTGCGTGAGCGAAAATAGTTTTCTTCGTTATTCCTCAAAAGTTATTGTTACGTTTCCCGAACCCAATGCAGATGCTAAACCTGTTATATCATCTATCTTTCCTAATTTTGTGTAGCTGTATGATGTCGAAAAAGTTTTGTAAAACAACACCAATGTTTTTGAGCCGTATAACATTAAGTCACCATTATTTATAATTCCGGGATTGGAAGCATCTGTTGGAATACTGTTTAGCAAATCATAATATTTTTCATTTCCATTCAATTCAATCATATTAATTGTAAGCGGTAACATTTTCTTAAAAGTTTTAGCCGAATTATTGTCTAATAGTATAGCTGTAAATGTTTTTGAATTGACTGTTATTTTAATTTTTCCATTTGTCATTGTGTTGTTGTTTTCCGTGTTGATATTGTCGTCGTCTTTATTACAAGACGATGCACTACTTATGGTAATTGATATAAAATTCAATAGCATTAAAAATGAATATCTCATAAACTTGCTGTTATTTCAAATGTTCTTTAAAAAAAGCATCTAATTTATCAAACGGAATCACATCCACTTTATCATACAAATCTACATGGACTGCGTTTGGTATAATTATTAATTCTTTAGGTTCATTTGCTACTTTATAAATGTCTTCACTAAAATATCGTGAGTGCGCATTTTCTCCTGCGATTAAAAGCATTGGTCTTGACGAAATTTCTTTTACATAAGTTAGTATTGGCATATTCATAAATGATATTGGATTAGTCACTAACCAAGCTCCGTTTGAGTTCACAGAATTAGCATGAAAACCACGAGGCGTTCTGTAATAGTCAAAATATTCTTTTACAAATTGTGGTTCATCTCCTTTCAATTTTTCAGGTAAATTTCTTGAACCATCTGCCGGTTTTCCGTTTTCGGCATCTTTCCAACGTTGCTGACCTAAATCTTCCAATGTTTTGACTCTTTGTTCCGGAGTTACTGAATCATTATAGCCTTTTGACATTACTCTGGTCATATCATACAAACTTGTCGTAGCAACGGCTTTCACTCGTTTGTCAATAGCAGTTGCATTCAAAGCAAAACCGCCAAAACCACAAATTCCAATGATACCAATTTTATTTCTGTCTACATTTTTTTGTAAACCTAAAAAATCTACTGCAGCACTAAAATCTTCGGTATTAATGTCAGGTGATGCAACGTTTCGTGGTTCACCACTGCTTTCTCCTGTATAAGATGGGTCGAAAGCCAAAGCTATAAAACCACGTTCTGCCATTTGGTTAGCGTATAATCCTGACGATTGCTGTTTCACTGCTCCAAAAGGTCCACTGATTGCCAATGCTGGTAATTTTGCAGTTGCTGTATTTTTAGGAAGGTATAAATCTCCATTTAATGTAATTCCGTAACGGTTTTTGAAGACTATTTTTTGACGGGTTACTTTATCACTTAATTTGAATGTATAATGTTCTTTTGATGTATTCATTTTTTCTGAATTTGATTTTTCTTTTTGTGCAAATAATTGCCCTGTTGCCAGAAATAGTATTGCGATTGCCAATGCTTTTTTCATTTTATTTTCATTTTAAATTGTTTTTATTGATCGAATACTGCTCATCCGTTACCGCTTCGTTCCAATTCACAATTCCTTTTTCGGTATTAGGAATGATGTACAATTGCTGCAAACCTACATCAGCACTCGCACCGTGCCAATGCCTTACATTTGGCGGACATTTTACAACACTTCCTTTTTTGATGATTTCAACAGGTTGTCCTTCAATTTGATGATAGCCAACTCCATCGGTAATAATCAGGATTTGACCCGCAGGATGACTGTGCCAATTGCTTCTTGCACCGGGTTCGAAATATACATTACCAATTAATGTATTGTAAATGCTATCTGAATCAACCAAGCCAGTGGGATAAGCATTACCCGTAAAAAAATCCTTTGAACCTAGTTCTCCTTTTGGAAAGATTCTTTCCAACTCATGGTTTGTGTTTTTTATTTTTTCTTTGTTTTGATTGCACGAAATCATTGTCAATGACAGAATGAGTGCAAGAGTTATTCGTTGTATTTTCATTTTAAATTGTTTTTAAAAATTTTGCAGGAATTCCGCCTGCGATAGTATTGTCAGGAACATCTTTTGAAACAACCGAACCCGATGCTACAATAGCATTTTCGCCAATCGTAACACCTTGCAAAATGGTAGCATTTGCACCAATCCAAGCATTTTTTTTGATGTGAATTGGTTTTGGAATTAAAGAATGTCGGTCTCCAATGGCAGTTGGATGTCCTTCCGTTAATAGGTTTACTTTTGGAGCTATCAATACGTTATCTTCTATAGTAATTCCACCTAAGTCCAGAAAAACACAATCAAAGTTGATGAATACATTTTTGCCAATTTTGGTATGCTTTCCGTAATTGATATATAATGGTGTAAATACGGTTACGCTTTCGTCAATTTCAGAGTCAGTAATTTGGCATAATAAACTTCTGATTTCATCAGGATCTGATGCGTTATTCATCTCAACCAATAATTTCTTCGTAGCAAAGGAAGCTTCACGCATTTTATAGGCGTCATTGTCGGTTGGCGAAATGATTTCTCCATTTTTTAATCGCTCAAATATAGTTGTTGTCTGCATTGTCTATTAAGATTTACAATGCAAAGTTAAAGACAAAGCCTCGCAGTGACTTTACTGCGAGGCTCAAAGAATCTTTCTGACAAGCTCAATATTAAATTTCTGTTGGTGGCATTCCGTATTGCTTTTTAAATGCGGTTGAAAAATGAGAAGGGTTTTTAAAGCCAACTTCCATATAAACATCTTGTACTTTTTTGCTTTCTTCTTTTAGTTTTATGTATGCCATTTCCAAGCGTTTTTTTATCAGCCATTTTTGAGGTGTCAGGTTGCTTATTTTCTTAAAATCTCTTTTGAAAGTTGCTAAACTTCGTCCGGTAAACGAAGCTATTTGTTCCATAGAAAGTTCTTCCATATAGTTACCGTTGAGAAATTCCAAAAGGTCAATTTTCCAAGGTTCGGCAAAGTCAAAAAGTATTGGATAGAGTTGTTCGTCGCTGTTTAGTAAAGCATAAATTCCTTCCAATAATTTCAAATGCGTAACACCTTCAGTTGGTTTTATGCTGTTATCAAAATAAGGTGTAAGTGACTGGAAAAGACTTTCTATTGCAGGACTTCGATCTAACTTGAAAACCGTTTTGTCAGAAGTTTTTATAGCTTTCGGAATTTCAGATTTGTTCATTTTGCTATAAAAATCTCGTAAAACATTACGTTTGAAGGTCAAGGAAATGCCTTTGTACAAATCTTCGCCTTTGCTGTTTTTGTACATTTTCAAGCGGTGGTCTCTTCGAATAAAAGCACAATCGCCCGCTTGTAATTTTATCTTTTTGTTTCGGTCTTCAATAACTTGTTCGCCCGAATACAGATACACCAAAACGTGTTCAGGCGTTGAGTGAATACACTTTTCGCTGTAATCCGCAAAGCACGAAAGAAATATTCCTGAATAGCTTAACGTTTTTAATTTGTCGTCATGTAGTACTTCCATTATTTCAGTTATTACTTTATGAAGGTACAAAAGTAAAGTTTTTATTGCGGAATTACTTTGCTGTAAGGTTCATTTTGTTTTTCTGTAAAGCTCAATACAATTATAGACCAGTTGGTTAGCTGTGGCGTTTTACGACAGCCTATTTTTTAAAATATACTATTTTCCTGTCCGCACATTTTTGTGAATGAATTTAAAATTCTAGTATACTGAGAGTAATTCGCGATACGATTCGAAAAAATCATATCCCTTTTTTTGTAAAAAATTACCATTGGCATTTGCAAAAAGCCCGATATTTTTTCTTTAAAAGATTATATCAGGGAGATAATATGGTATTTATAAAGGACTTTCTTGCCAATGGTATATAATTATTTGGCTGTAATTAATACTGATTTAGACGTTAACATTTTCTGTTTAAGCCAAAGTCGTACTGGTTCATCATATAATTTTAAACAAGTATAAGCAAGAAGAATAGATCCTATAAATGTCAATAAAGCAAAAGGTAATGCTTCTTCAAAGGAAGGTTTGTTGCTTGCAGCCCATCCTGTGTAAATATAGATAAGTGGATAGTGTGTTATGTAAATGGGATAGGATATATCACCAAAAAATTTACAGATTTTAGTTGAGTATTTACCTGTTACTTCACCACTTGCACCCAAGTATACGATTAATGGGAAAATAATAATAATACTCAAAGAATCATACAACCCATTCACCCATAAATGTTCGCTTCCGCCAATTCTTGGCATTGCAAGAACAATAACCGTTAACAAACTAGCCCAAAAGAAACCATTATTTATAGAAGTTAATTTTACCATTCTATGCAATAATAATCCCCCAAAGAAAGGAAATAACAAACGTGAAAAACCAATGTGAAGTTGTGTAGCATCTATTGACCAACCACCAATGACATCACCGTTCGGACTTGTTACCCCAAGATGGATTAAAAGACAACCAGACAGAAACACCAATATGGCAAGTGCTGTATTCGAAAACTTTCTTACGAATAAGGCATAAAGAATATTGCCTATATATTCAAAGAATAAAGACCAGCCTGGTCCATTAAGGGGATGCATTTCTTGCCAGCCTCTTATGTCCATAGATGGTAATAGTGGAATCAATGTAAATCCGACAAGCATAACAATCACTGTTTTCCATACTGGCACTTCGTGAATTGTTGGCCACAATACGGAGTCCTGGAAATAAAAGCAAAGGGCTCCAATAATCATTCCCATAACCACCATCGGTTGCAGGCGGACAAGGCGAATTTTAAAGAAATCGGTAACGCTCATTTTGCCCCAACGATCATCATAAGCATAGCTAATAACAAAACCCGAAAGCAGAAAGAAAAAGTCAACTGCAAGATAACCGTGGTTTATAATTTGGTCCAAATGACTAGTTGCATGGGCTTCAAAAATGTGAAAGGCAACCACCATGATTGCCGCAACACCACGTAAACCGTCTAGTATTGGATAATGTTTTTTTGAAATTAAGGAAGTAGTTTTTTCCATATGAATAGATTTTTTTAAAATGAGGCTGCCCGACAGAGACAGCCTCAAAGATAAACAACTATTAAAGAACCAATTATAAAGTTTTTTTAATTTGAATTGGCACTTTTTAAAGCTGCCTGTAGATTTTCTTCGGTAAATTTGCCACCAGAAAGCAATATAAATTTACTGATTGGCATATCAGCTAACATCGCTTGCAAAAAGGATTCAGCTTTTTTCTCTTCTTCAGTTACTGCTTTTTTATTATCACCAGTAAAACTTTTGGTAAGCTGCCCATATATCGCTTCACTATTAGGAGCATTTTTAAATTCTTTGAACAAAGAGTTACGGGTGAAAACTATCTTGTTAGTTTTAGTAGATTGAATATCGATGGTTTGTTGTAAAGGCAAATCTCTTGAAGAAGCTCCCACACGAATATCAAATTTTCCTGATTTTATTGCCCAATCGTGTGAAACTGTGCTGTAATATGCAAAATCACGAGACGTTAAGTGAAAGCTAACTGTTTTTTCTTCACCTGGATTCAGCGCTATTTTTTCAAAATGTTTCAATTCATTTTCGGGTCTTGAAGTTTCTGTTGCTTGTTCGTGGACATATAATTCGACTACTTCTTTACCGGCGACTTTACCTGTGTTTTTAACTTTCAATGAAATGATAATATCATCCGTATCTTTTGCAGAGGTAGTGTTGCTTTTAATATCAGAATAGCTAAAAGTTGTATAGCTCAATCCGTATCCGAAAGGGAAATTAGGTTCAATTTTCTTTTTGTCATAATAACGATAGCCAATGTATATTCCTTCTACATAATTGGCATTACCATCTCTTGAAGGAAAATCAATTGCAGTAGGGGTGTCTTCCAAACGCATCGGGAAGGTTTCAGATAATTTTCCGGAAGGGTTTACTTTTCCAGTCAAAATATCAGCGATAGCTCCACCACCGGCTTGACCACCCAAATAAGCTTCAACAATTCCCTGCACCTCTTTTTTCCAAGGCATTGAAACTGCTGCTCCATTCATCAAAACCACCACTACATTTTTGTTGGCTTTAACCACGGCTTCAATCAATTTATTGTGACCTTCCGGCATATCCATATTTGCTCTGTCATAACCTTCAGATTCATAAATATCTGGTAAACCTGCAAAAACCAATACGGTTTCGGCATTTTTTGCATTTTGAACCGCTTCGGCAATCAAAGTTTCACTAGTTGCTCCATCAGTTGTATATCCTGCAGCAAAGGTTAACGAAGTTCCTTTAGACAATTTTTGCAATTCGTCAAAAGCATTTTCTACTTGTGTTGGTTTTACTTGAGAGCTTCCTGCACCTTGGTAACGAGGTGTTTTTGCAAAGGCAC
>DATEOV010000241.1:0-6417 GCA_035273645.1 Flavobacterium sp.
AATAGAGCATTAACTCAGGCTCACTATGGAGGAGGCGAATTTGCAGAAATATTAGAAGTTGCTAGTAATATTGACCCTGATGACCGTGAAACATATAATGTGGCATGGACTAACAAAGGGAATGAAGCATTCGTTAAAGCCGAAGATTTTGAACGCAGTGGTAATTTTGTTTCAGCAAAAAAAACGTACTTAAGAGCTTTTAATTATTTACGTTCGGCTGAGTTTTTCATGAATTTGCACGATGAAAGAAAAAATGAGACTTATATTAAAGCAAGAGAAGCATTTTTAAGAGCGATTAAATATTTTGATAATGAAGTAAAAACAGTTCAAGTCCCTTTTGAGGGGTCATTTTTACCAGGTTATTTATTTGCACCAAAAGATGTTAAAAATCCACCAGTGATGATTATGTTTGGTGGGTTAGATAGTCTAGCAGAAGAGCTTTATTTTGGTCTTTCCCATGAATTAAACGAGAGAGGCGTAGCTCTTCTAGCGATGGATGGTCCAGGGCAAGGAGCTGCTTTAAGGTTAAATCATATACATTCAAGATATGATTTTAATGTTGCGGGTACAGCTGTTTTGGACTGGGTTATTGAAAATCTTAATGATGCTGTAGATACTACAAGAGTAGGTATAGCAGGTCTTTCAATGGGTGGGTACATGTCTGCACGTTGCGCGGCATTTGAGCCAAGGTTTAAGGTGTGTATGATTTTTGGAGCAGTATGGTCCTATTATTCTGTTTGGGAAGGTCGTAATGGAAAACATCCGTTGGCTGAAATTGTGCAGCATATAATGGATTCAAATACTTATGAAGAAGTACTTACGAAATTAAAAGGTTTCACGCTTGAGAATGGTGTTGCTGAAAAAATTTCCATGCCTACCTATATTTTACATGGTGAGGACGATAAACAAAATTTTGTTGAGCACGCTTACAATTTAAACAACGCGCTTACTTGTGAGCATGTTCTAGATGTTGTTCCAAAAGAGGAAAGTGGAGCGCAACATTGTCAAATTGATGACTTTACAAAAACCTTTAAAATGTTTGATTGGATTGCCAAAAAGATACATGAATAAATTGAATCCAACTAACTAAATAACCAACCAAAAAAGCATTAAGCTATGAACATAATAAATAAAGTATTAATAGTTGGCGGAGGCATAGGAGGTCAATCTGTGGGTATTGCCTTGAGACAAATTGGTATCAATGTAGAGATTGCTGAAATTCAACCAAAGTTTGATGTTTATGGCGTTGGAATTATCCAGCAGTCTAATGCGCTTAGAGCATTAGATAGTTTAGGAGTTGCAAAAGAAACATTGAAAAATGGCTTTCCTTATGGTAACGTCAAAATGTTTACCAATACGGGGCATAGTATTGGGGAAGTGGGGATTCCTCCTTTAGAAGGTTTTCCTGTTCATAATGGAATATCCCGACGTGTTCTCCATGAAATTTTACTAGAAAGAAGTATAGAAGTTGGTGTTACGTACCGAATGAATCTTACAATAGACAAAATAGTTGATAATGGATATGCTGGTGTAGATGTCGATTTTTCAGATGGTACAAAAGGTAACTATGATATATTAATTGGTGCTGACGGTATTAATTCAAAAGTAAGAGGTTTGATTTTTGGGGATTATAAACCTAATTATGTTGGTCTTTCTGTTTGGCGTTATGCTTTCAAAAGGCCTAAGGATTTAGAAACTAGTTATATGTGGTTTGGTAAAAAAAGTAAAATTGGATTGGTGCCAATGACTGAGGAGAGCTGTTATATGTTCGTCGTTAGTGCTGAAGGTGCGGATAATCCTTTTCTACATAAAGATAAACTGGTACCAATGCTTAAAGATTATCTAGATGAATATTCGTCTGTTCCTATGGTCAGTAATTTAATTGATGAAATTAACGATCCAAATTTAGTGAATTACAGACCATTAGAAACTATTAGTGTTAAAGCGCCTTGGCATAAAGGCAATGTTATTATTATTGGTGACAGTGCTCATGCTACTATACCTCAATTAGGTTCTGGTGCAGCATTGGCAATTGAAGATGCTGTTGTACTTGGCGAAGAAATGAAAAAACAGGATAATATTGAAGCTATTTTCTCGAGATTTATGGAGCGAAGATATGATAGATGCAGAATGGTTGTTGAAAATTCAGAGCTTTTAGGAAGATTGGAATTAATGGCATTTGAAGGCAAGCCATTACCTGAGGGAGCTAATATTGGAGCCATAATGGGAAAAACATTGATGACCTTAGCACAACCTATTTAAGAGAAATTATATGAAATTAGTAACTTTTAAAAATAATGCAGGAGAAAGCAGAATTGGATGGTTGCAAGAAAGCGAAGTAGTGGATATGAATCTAGCAGATGCCTCGCTTCCTACGGAGATGCTTTCTTTTATAGACGATCATGAAAAGTATTTTGAGATCATCAAATCGTTGGGAGCGGTCAGTCCTCATTATAAAATTGAAGATATAGAATTATTAGCGCCTCTACCAAATCCCAGAAGTTTCAGAGATTTTGTTGCTTTTGAGGAGCACATGTTAAACGCTGGAAAATCATTCGGGACCCAAGTTAGTCCAGTTTGGTACGATATCCCTATTTTTTATTTTACCAATCATCAAGCTATTTATGGTCCTAATGATGATATTGCAGGTCCAGAAAAAGAAGATAAATTGGATATGGAGTTGGAGTTGGCTGCAATTATAGGTAAAAAAGGCCAAAATATTAAAGTAGAAGATGCAGAGGACTATATTTTTGGATATACGGTTTTTAATGATTGGTCAGCACGAACTATTCAAAGAGCGGAAATGACTGTTCCACTAGGTCCCAATAAAGGGAAAGATTTTGCAAATACTATTGGACCATGTATTATTACCAAAGATGAAATGGAGCAATACCGTTGTACTATAACGCGTGAATTGCATCCTGAACATTTAGCAATGCCTCCAAAAACGGAAGGTAGATTTGATTTAAAAATGAGTGCAAGGATTAATGGAAATACAATATGTGAGGGTAATTATAAAACGGTGTATTGGACTTTTGCCCAAATGATTGAACGCGCATCAGAAAACAAAGTAAATCTTATGCCAGGCGATATATTAGGAAGTGGAACTGTTGGTTGGGGAAGTCTTGTGGAGAATGATTTTTCTACACACCGTCCTTTACAACCAGGAGACGTTGTTGAATTAGAAATCGAGGGTATTGGAGTTTTGAAAAATAGAGTAGTTTAGTCATGTCTTTTAAAATAAATCGTACCTAAATACAATTCAGTTACAAATGATATTTGCAATCTATCGGTCTCTCTAAGGTCGTTCGCTTTGTTTCGTTCGGCTGTTCCAGTCGGTAGTCGACATGTCTCAGCAGTCCTGAAAAAGGGCATCAATCCTCTACGCTTCCTCGCTCACATCGCATGAGCTCACCTGCTACTTTTGGCGGGTTAAATTAAGAATGCATAATTCGGTGAACTTATTTTGATAAGGGATAAAAGACCAATAAATACAGTGCTTTCTAGAGGGTTCGAATTGCAAGTAGAAATGAAAATTGAATTAAAACCCTTAAATCACACGATTTTATGTTTTTTGGACGAGACAAAATGTGTGAATTATGGGAGCGGGTACGAAGTCGTCAGACTTCGTCTTTACTGTGGATTTTATGAATGTTTTTTTTTACGGAACACTTAGCGGTGTGGGGTTATTAAACAACAAAAAAGAAATTACTAAAAATCAATTTAATTATATCGAGTTTAATTCATTATAAAAGCACTTATAATATTATACCAACATGTTAGCAGTAATTAACGTAAAAAAAACTTGAAAAGTGAATCAAGAAAATTTGTTAGAAAGATTAGATAAAATCCGAAGAATGACAATTTAAAAGATGTCGAATTTCAAAAAAAATTAATTGAAAAGCTTTTTCCAAACACTACAGAAAATTTAGTTTTAGACTTATCAAATGTAACAAGTGCTTTTATGGAATACTTTTAGATAATATCGGAAAAGAGTTTGGATATGATAAAATCGACGCTGTTTCAAAAAACACATTTTATACAATTGGTCAAGTAAATCAAAGCAATGTTTTGAAAAAATTAAAAAGATGCCAATAGATAGCAGAACCTTTTTGGTTGTACTTGTTTCAGCTATTTATAACGCAAGCCCTGAATATAGTATCAATGTAATAGAAAAGAGTAAAGAAAAAACAGTTTTTGAATTATATGGAGTGGACAGATACTTGAGGGTTTTGAATAATTTATCAATTTCTAACCATATTGAATTCCCAACACTTTCGTCTTTTATGGAAGGCATTAAGGATTACTTTAATATAAAATGTAAAATGGAAATTAATTTTGAAGTAATTAATATAGAAAATAATGAAACAAAACACACTTATAAATTTGAATTAATAAATGGATAAAAATATATTTTATAAATCTACAATCCTATTAACTGGAGCAGATGGTGGTATCGGAAGAAGTTTTATTAATGAATTATTAAAAAGAAACATTGAAAAAATATACATTACAGGACTGAATATTGATGTTTTGACAGAATTGTCAAAAATAGATAAAAGGTTAATACCTTTAAAATTAGATATTACTTCAAATGAAGATATTAATAAAATTAAAGAAAAATGCGGTGATGTTAATTGCTTAATTAATAATGCAGGAATTGAATTTAAAACAGATTTTTTAAGCCAAGAATTCAGTCAAAAATTTGATAAAGAAATTTCAGTAAACTTCAAAGGCACAATTAATTTAACTAATAATTTTATTGATATTTTAAACAAAAATAAAAATTCATTTATTGTAAATATTTTATCAATTGCTAGTCTAATATTAATCGACACAATTAGTTCATATTGTATTTCAAAAATGGCATTACACATATATTGTCAATACTTAAGAGAGCGTGAAGAAACTCAATCATTGAATATTTTTAACATCTATCCAGGATATGTTGATACAAGCTTAGTTTCTGACGTTGAGATAGAAAAAATACAACCTTCTGAATTAGTGAAAAATATTTTTACTGAAATGAATATGGGTAAATTGGATATTTTTCCCGACTCGATGTCAAAAAAGTATGAGGAGAGTTCTAAACTTAAAATAGAACATTTTAACTACTGCTAACTGCCGTTTGGAGATATGGCGGATTTGTGCTTAGTTTAAAGAGGTTGCGTGCTTGTGAAATTAGTGTTTAACTGAAAGCTTTAACTAATTCATATGTTGTAGGTTTATAATGCCGACTTTAGGTTTAATGTAGAATTAAAAATTTAAATTTTTAATTCTACATTTTTGTTCGGAAAATAAAAATGAGTCTTTCTTATTATCTAAGACAAACCATGGTTGAAGCGAAAAATTTGTATTAGTGAGTTTTAAAAAACAGGATAAAAATTATTAATATATAGCTAACAATGTTTTGTAAAGCTATTAGAAAAATATAAAGATGATTATTAAACACAAAAGTATTAATCCTTTAAAGGACTGGAAAGTTAATAGAGAGGAAATTCAATACATCGGAAAGGACTTGCAGCGCCCAGAATGCATTTTGACAGAGCCTGACGGGACAATTTGGACTGCTGATGCTCGCGGAGGTGTTATGAAAATTACCTCTGACGGAAATCAGGAATTACTGTTACCCGATTATGGAAAGTCAGAAGCACATGATGGAGGAAAGTCTTTTGAAGAGCGTTATGTACAATCGCTAGGTTCTTTACCTAATGGTATTTGTTTTGATCAAAACGGGGATTTCATTATAGCCAATTGGGGAACGGACCGAATTGAACTAATGACCAAGAATGGTCAAATGACTACATTGGTTAAAGAAATTGACGGAAAACCTATAGGCAAAGCCAATTTTCCGCTTCGGGATTCTAAAGGAAGAATTTGGTTTACGGTTACAACTCGTTCCAATCCTTGGACAGATCAATTAAATACGAAAGCAAAGGATGGTTATATTGCCATGATTGATGAAAAGGGAGTTCGTATTGTTGCTGAAGGTTTTTGTGGTACGAATGAAATTCGTTTTGATGATAAAGAAGAATGTCTTTATGTGGTAGAAAGTACTGGAATGCACATTTCAAGATTACGTGTAAAACCCAATGGTGATTTGTACGACCGTGAAGTGTATGGGCCTTCCAAATTAAGTGGTTTTCCGGATGGTTTTGCTTTTGATGATTATGGAAATCTTTGGGCAACTCTTATATTTACAGATGAATTAATAGCTATAACTCCTGAAGGGGAAGAACTAGTTTTATTGGACGACAGTAAACCCGAGACTAAAAAAATACTATTTGAACATTTTGAAAATAATACGCTAAACGGTGAAATATTAGCGAAAGTTCATGGGGAAATCTGCCCTTGGATGGCCAGTTTGAGTTTTGGAGGTCATGACGGAAAAACAGTTTACTTAGGAAGTTTAAGAGG
>DATEOV010000242.1:0-3916 GCA_035273645.1 Flavobacterium sp.
ACACTTGAAGAAAAGGCAGCTAAATTTCAATCAGTGGTCAAAATTGGCCGTACCCATTTGATGGATGCCACTCCCCTTACTTTGGGACAGGAAATTTCAGGTTATGTTGCGCAGTTGGATAATGGTTTGAAAGCAGTTAAGAACACATTGGAACACTTGTCCCAAATCGCTTTGGGAGGAACTGCAGTAGGTACAGGATTGAATACTCCAAAAGGTTACGACACAAAAGTTGCCGAATATATCTCAAAATTTACAGGACATCCTTTTGTCACTGCCTCTAATAAGTTTGAAGCTCTAGCTGCTCACGATGCCATTGTTGAAACCCATGGAGCACTCAAACAACTGGCAGTTTCTTTGAATAAAATAGCCAATGATATCCGAATGTTGGCTTCGGGACCACGCTCCGGAATTGGTGAAATTCTGATTCCAGAAAATGAACCTGGCTCTTCAATTATGCCTGGAAAAGTTAACCCAACACAATGCGAAGCACTAACCATGGTTTGCGCTCAAGTGATAGGGAATGACATGGCGATTACCGTTGGGGGAATGCAAGGTCAATATGAATTGAATGTTTTTAAACCAATGATGGCGGCTAACTTTCTGCAATCTGCGGAATTACTTGGAGATGCTTGTCATTCATTCGACATTCATTGCGCTCAAGGAATTGAACCCAACTACAAACGCATTCAGGAATTGGTCAACAATTCATTGATGCTGGTTACGGCTTTGAATACCAAAATTGGCTATTATAAATCGGCTGAAATTGCCCAAACCGCACATAAAAACGGTACTACTCTCAAAGAAGAAGCTGTTCGATTAGGATATGTTACTCCCGAAGAATTTGATGATTGGGTAAAACCGGAGGATATGATTTAAAATAATGGTTAATTGTTGATGGTTGATGGTTTGAAATTTATTCAAATCCAACAAATTCATAACTCACAATTAACCATTAATAATTATTTTCCATCCACGTAGTCCTGTAAATAACTAAAACGCTCGGTTAGTTTACCGTTTTCGGTCATTTTGGCTCTTTTTAGAATACCGTCTTTGTCTCCGTTAAAAAAGGCAGGAATAACGTGCTCGGAAAACATTTCGCCAAAACCTTCACTGGCATCTTTTGGTAATTCACAAGGTAAATTATCAACAGCCATTACAACAATTGCTGCGGGATGAAAAACATCTACTTCTTTGTTTTCGCTAGGTAAATAACCATACAAAGGTTCTGCAATTGTCGAAGAACGCAAAGTACAGGCGACTGGTCCATTGACGTCACAGGAAATATCAGCTACAACTTTTATCTTGCAATCATTGGCCTGAAGCATTTCCTGGCTTAAAATTACTGGAGCTCCATTGCCATAAAAATGTCCTGCAATATAAATATCTGAAACTTTGGTAAATTGTTCGAAATCGGAAACATACTCCGATGGGTTATCGTGAAAATCAGTATAATCAAGTACTTGACCGTCTTTTCTTTTATTATAATCCAAAACATCTATTTGGGTGTAGACAGCTTGGGTGTAATTTTTATTTAAATAATTGTCTGGTGTGACTTCCTTGATTTTCATGGCATCCAAAATTTCTTTGGCACCATTCCCAACTTTTCCGGTTCCTGTTACCACAATTTTTAAAGGAGGTAAAACCAATCTTCTCAAATGGGTTATCAATGCATCTTTGCCCGAAAGTGTTTCGGCTTTTGGCATTTTAAACAATTCGAATTTTAAACCGAAAGCACGAAAAGCATTGTAAGTCCCAACAATTCCTGCATATCTTCCAAAACCAATTAATCTACGATTATGTGAATCTATGATGGTTTCGTGGTCATACAAGTCAATATTTTTTTCTAAAATAGCTTGCAATAACTTTCTGTTATACGGTTGTTTTTTAATCGTATGCGAAAAAAAGAAATAGGCTTTATCAGAAATCAAGTTGTCAACTGGTACTTCTTTTACCCCAAAAAGAACATCGCAATCACTTACATCATTGGTAACTTCAATTCCCATACTTTGGTATTGAACATCGGTAAAAATACGAATATCGGAGCTTTCTACTTTTACTGTACAATCATGATACAGTTGCTTTATTTTTGCCAATTCATTAGGCGAGAAAACGACTCTTCTATCAGGTGGATTTTTTCTTTCTTTTATAATTCCGAACTTCATTTTGAATATTTTAAAAATATAACTTTATTGACATTATTTGTTACAAACATAACAATTAATTTTGAAATAACTCCATTTTACAGAATTAATTCTAAAAGTCAATAAAACTAGTCTAAACAATCCGTATGCGCAAAGTTGGTAACTAAATATGTAGTTTTTATTATAATTTCTTTAGCAATTGATACTATTTATAGCTACTTTCTATCTATGGTTATCAATTCAAGAATATCATCTTTTTAGGTACAAATAACCCGCACGTTTCTATAGGACTCGTTTGTATTTTTTCTGTATTGAATAGTATAAAAATAGGTATCTTCATTCACTCTAGCTCCATTACTATATCTTGTATTTCCAGAACCCTCACCTCTAAACACATTCCCATTCTTCCAAAAACGGTCAAATAATCCATATTTGTGAGAGGATAAAGACCACTAATAGTTTTCCCTTCTAAGACTTTTTCTAAAACAAAATTTTCAAAAGCTTGATTTCAGTACATTCATTTGCAACTTCATGAACAATATCAACAAGAATTATATTCAGTTTAAAAATACAGACCAATTAGACCAAAGCCATCAATTTTTAACATACAAATAACCTGTTTTATGGAAACTATCACCCGTTGAATTCGAATACTTTAAAAGATAGAAGTAGGTTCCGTCAGGTAAGTTAGCATCTTTACCAATAGTCCCTTTTCCATCAGAAACTCCTCTAAAAACATTAGTAACATTATCATATCCTTTTGTTTTAAAAACTAAAGCGCCCCATCGGTTATAAATTTCTACTGAATTATTAGGATAACATTCAATTCCACTTATAATCAAAGCATCATTAATTCCTGGGCTATCATTTGGACTTAGAGCATTATACACTATTATCTCACATCCATTAATTTCTATAACAGTTGGATCATCCCCAAAACCATCATCGTTATCCGATAAATCACTAATTATATTACCTTCTGCATCTGTAGCTGAAACAATTGCTTGATTTGTTACACTTCCATTCAATAAATCTTGTAATACAAGTGTATAAGTACCTACAAAAGTAACTGAATCTGATTGTCCAGGTGCGAGATCAATCGGCCCTCCCGTTATTATAACTCCTGGTAATAGGTCCGAAATTGTAATATTTAATAATGTAACACTACCCGTATTTGTAACTGTATATTTATAGATAATTGTTTCCCCTACTTGTGCTATTCCATCTCCATTGCTATCATTAAATTCAGCTTTATTAATTAATGAGATACTTGCAGAATTGCTTAACAGTACTATTGTACAAGAACTACAATTTGGATCAATTGGAGTGCATGTTACGCAAGGTGTTGGATCTGTCGAAGTAGCTGTTATTTGAGAACTTACAATAGGTTTACCTTTAACTAAAGCAAGGTTATCTACCTGACCTGCATCGATATCAGCTTGCGTAATATTATGAATCGCAGTAAAAGTTGAGACATTTGAGGATCCAACACCAAGAATATCTATAGGGCCTCCTGTTACTATTGCATTTATATCTGTAACAATGATTTCAAAAAGCGGAACATTTCCAGTATTTGTAACAACAAAATTATAAAAAACCGAATCTCCCACATTTGTTCGTCCATCTCCATTGTTATCCACATAAGTACCATCTTTAGTTATACTCATACTTGGAGAAGGCGTACCAGCAGTAACTATTATACTTGTTGTCGTTGTATCACAAATTGTTGGATTAGCAACTTGACAAATAGTATACGTTAATGGATATCTTCCTGC
>DATEOV010000243.1:0-3236 GCA_035273645.1 Flavobacterium sp.
ATTGCAGCTTTTTGAAGAATAAATTTTATCTGCCATCTGAGATTGTTTTAAGCAAGTACTTGGTTGTATTAGTTGGCCGTAAAAACGTATTTTTGACTTCTCATTTTAATAATGTCAATATGAAGATCGTTTTTGCTACCAATAACAAAAATAAAATTAAGGAAATACAAAGTATGCTGCCTCCAAGCATTGAAATTATCAGTTTGGAGAGTATCGGCTGTCATGAAGATATTCCTGAAACTGCCGATACTATTGAGGGGAATGCTATTATGAAAGCCAATTACATAACAGAGAAATATGGTTATGATTGCTTCGCTGATGATACCGGCTTGGAAGTAGAGGCGTTGAATGGAGAACCTGGAGTTTATTCAGCTAGGTATGCAGGTGAACAAAAATCAGCCGAAGATAATATGGATAAATTGCTTTTGAATTTAGAAAATTCAGCTAATAGGAACGCACAATTTAAAACAGTAATTACTTTAAATCTAAAAGGGGAACAATATCTCTTTAGTGGAATTGCCAAAGGGGCAATCACTTTGGATAAAAATGGCAATCAAGGCTTTGGTTATGATCCTATTTTTAGACCTGACGGATATCAGGAAACGTTTGCCCAGCTTTCATTAGAAACTAAGAATACCATAAGTCATAGAGGGAAAGCTACTCGAGAGTTAATTGCTTTTTTGAATCAGAATCCACTGTAAACTTTTTTTGAATATAGAATACAGCAAATGGCTCTTTTTTTAATATTCTAAGAAATTTTTAACCAAATGATTGTTACAATAAAATATAGTACATTTGAAATGCGTTATAGCTTTTCACTCAAATAATTCAGCATGTTCAATATCAAAACAATATTTTTTGCTTCCCTTTTTTTAATCCCAACAATTCATTACGGGCAACACACAGATGAAATTAATTCGAACAGACCTGGAGAATCCATGTCGGCTTTTGCAGTAGGAAAAACGGTTATACAAGTAGAGACAGGTGTGTTTGGTATTCAAGAAAGTCATAGTTTGTCTAAGTATGATGCAAATGGTTTTGGAATTGATTTTGAATTGAGATATGGTGCATTCCTCGAGAATTTAGAATTTATTGCTGATGTTCAATACGTAAATGAGACTTTTACGTATCCTATGCAAATTGATGATAGAGCCGATTTTAAGCAATCTGTTTTGGGAGCTAAATATTTGATTTATGATCCAAATAAAGGATATAAAAAAGAAGCGAATATATACAGCTGGAAAGCAAATCATAAATTTGATTGGCATCAAGTAATTCCTGCAGTTGCCGTTTTTGCTGGAGCCAATTTTACAGGTGCCGATAATCCCTATTATTTTTCTCCAGAATCGGCTATTTCACCGAAGGCAGCTTTGATTTTGCAAAACCATTTAGGTGATGGCTCTTGGGTTTTTGTTACCAACATTATTTATAATTACATAACTACCGATTATCCTAGTTTGAGTTATATTTTAACCTTAACCAAAGGAATTAATCAAAAATGGTCTGCTTTTGTAGAAAATCAAGGTATTAAAAGCGATTTTTATAGTGATGCCATCGTTCGAGGTGGAGCCGCTTATTTGATTAACAGAAACATGCAGGTTGATGCTTCCATAAGTACCAATTTTAAGGATACCCCTTCTATTCTTTACGGAGGTGTTGGAATATCATGGCGTTATGACGGTCGATACAAAGAAGTTCATCTTTTGACAAAAGAAGAAGCAGCAGCCGAAAAAATGGCCAAAAAGACCAAAAGTAAAAAAGGGTTTAAAAAAACAAAGAAGTAATAGCAACTCACCATAAATACAACAATGATTACCATTCAAGAAGCCAAAACTAAAAACGAGTTAATCGAATTTATAAAATTTCCTTTTTCTTTATACAAAGGCAATCCATATTGGGTTCCGCCTCTAATTGCTGATGAACTGGAAACGTTTGATAAAACCAAAAATCCTGCTTTTAACAGCGCCGAAGCCAATTTTTATGTTGCTTATAAAGACAATCAGATCGTAGGTAGAATTGCAACAATCATCAACTGGGATGAGGTTAATCATCAACAGAAAAAGAAAGCTCGTTTTGGTTGGTTTGATGTTATTGACGATATTGAAGTAACCAAAGCTTTACTTGAAAAAGTATATGAGCTTGGACGAAAGAATAACCTGGAATATGTAGAAGGACCAATGGGATTCTCTAATTTGGACAAAGTAGGTGTTTTAACCGAAGGCTTTGACGAATTGGGGACGATGATAACTTGGTACAATCATCCGTATTATGCCGACCATTTTGAAAAATTAGGTTACGTAACCGAAAAAGAATATGTCGAAAATAAATTTCCTTTTGCGAATGCCAAACCGGAATTTTTTGAAAAAATAAATGAATTGGTAAAAAAACGATACCAATTGAAACCAATCAATTTTAAATCGACTAAAGCTGTAATGCCTTATGTTGATAAAATGTTTGATTTGTTTAATGAATCATATGCTAAATTGTCTTCATTCGTAGCTATTTCGGATGTTCAAAAAGAATATTTCAAGAAAAAATACATCAGCTTCATCAATCCAGAATATATAAAGTATGTTGAGGATAAGGATGGAAATCTGGTGGCTTTTGCTATTGTAATGCCTAGTTTTTCTAAAGCACTTCAAAAAGCCAATGGAAAACTATTTCCTTTTGGTTTTTTACATTTATTAAAGGCCAAACGCAATAGTAAAGACGTTTTGTTTTATCTTATTGGAGTGCATCCAGACTATCAAAATAAAGGAGTAACAGCAGTTATTTTTAATGAATATCATAAGACTTTTACTGAAAATGGTGTTCAAAATTGTTATAGAACTCCGGAGTTAGCTGATAATATTGCTATTCAATTGATTTGGAAAAACTTTAATCCTGTGATTCATTGTCGTAGAAAAACATTTAGAAAATCATTATAAAGTATTTGTTTTTGCTTTCTATATTAGAATTACGTCCCTTCTTGAAAAAAGCGATATAAAATTTATAAAAGTAGAAGTATACTCTTTTAAACAGTAGTAAGCTCAGGTTACTAATGTTTTTTTATTTTTTCATAAGGGAATATCATTAGCTTAAACTTAATTTTTCTAGCGAAGGCACAAAGACGAAAAGTTCAAAAACATTTTCTTTGCGACTTCGCGGCTTTGTGAGGGTTAATTTTTTTAAGGCAATAATTTTTTAGCTTAATGATATTGATATTTCAGTTTTTAGTTGATTTTGATTGTTAAGGA
>DATEOV010000244.1:0-5240 GCA_035273645.1 Flavobacterium sp.
AAGATGACATTCCGGTTATCCAACAAAAAGAAGCCGTGGGCCACGCCGTGAGAGCCGTATACATGTATGCTGGAATGACTGATATTGCCGCAATATACAACGACAAAGACTACTTGAATGCAGTTAATGCTTTGTGGTCTAATATGGTCAACAAAAAAATGTACATCACCGGCGGTATTGGTGCCATACACGATGGAGAAGCCTTTGGAGCAAACTATGAACTGCCTAACCTTACGGCTTACAACGAAACTTGTGCGGCAATCGGCGATGTGTATTGGAACCACAGACTTCACAACATGACCGGAAACTCAGATTATTTTAATGTAATTGAGCGCTCCTTATACAATGGGTTAATCTCGGGAATTTCATTGGACGGAAAACAATTTTTCTATCCTAATGCATTGGAATCAGACGGAGTTCACAAAAACAACAGAGGTTCTTGTACACGTCAATCTTGGTTTGACTGTTCTTGCTGTCCAACAAACTTGATTCGTTTTATCCCATCAATTCCTGGTTTGATTTATTCTACAAGCAAGAATGAACTTTATGTAAATTTATATGCTTCGAATACAGCAAAAATTACATTAGACAAAACCGAATTGGAAATTGCACAACAAACCAATTACCCTTGGGACGGTAAAGTTGCAATAACTGTTTCTCCTAAAAAAGAAAGCGAATTCACTGTAAAACTACGAATTCCGGGATGGGCAAGTAACCAAGTTTTGCCAGGTGACTTATACACTTATAAAAATGTCGCTTCCGCAAAAACTACGCTGACAATCGACGGAAAACCTTTCGATTATAAACAAGATAAAGGATACATTACTATTACAAGAAAATGGAAAAAAGGAGAAATCATAACTCTTAATTTCCCAATGGAAGTAAAAGAAGTGGTTACCAGTGAAAAAGTGGAAGGCAACATTGGGAAAGTAGCTTTAGAATATGGCCCGATTGTATATGCTATCGAAGAAATGGACAATCCAGCCAACTTTGACAAAATCACTATTGATGCTAATGACACTTTCAAAGTTGTTAAAGAAGATAACCTTTTGGAAGGAGTAAATACCATTCAAACAGATAAACTAAAAGCAATTCCATATTACTCTTGGTCAAACAGAGGCGTTGGAAAAATGAAAGTTTGGATAGATTTTAAATAGTCAATAAGTTTTTTTGGAATTAAAAAATAAAAACAATCTAGATAAATAAAATAGAGCATGCTTAATTTAACAAAATACATCTTGTTATTCCTTTTACTTCCAATCCTTGCAACAGGGCAGGTAAAAACAGTTACCTCTCTAGATGGTAAATTACTCTTGAATTTTTATATTGATCAGGGGATTCCTTCGTATTCAGTAGTATATAATAAAAATATATTGGTCGAAAAATCTCCATTAGGACTTATCACTAATCATGGTGACTTTTCAAAAGGAATGACACTTAATGCTACAAAAGAGAATAGTATTGATGAAAAATATGAACTTGACAAAATAAAAGCTGCGGCAGTACACTATCAGGCAAAAGAAATTATTTTGACTTTGATCAATGAGAAAAAACAAAAGATCGATTTTATTTTTAGAGTTGCAAATAATGATGTTGCTTTTAAATATGCACTTCCGCAAGAAGGTGAAACTGCTTGTTGTGTGGTTGAAAAAGAAATTACAGCCTTTAATTTTTCTCAAAACACAACCACTTTTTTATCACCACAAGCTACGCCTATGATTGGCTGGATGCGAACAAAACCGAGTTATGAAGAAGGATATGTTGCCGATCAACCTATTGGCACACCATCCGCATACGGAGAAGGTTATACTTTTCCAGCACTTTTTCATATAGCCAATAACGGTTGGGCTCTTGTTTCTGAAACAGGTGTCAGCAGTTCTTATTGTGGATCGCATTTGAGTGATGGAACTAAAGACGGCGTTTATTCAATTGCTTTTCCTAATGCTAAAGAAAACAATGGCAATGGCACTTCGCAACCCGCGATGAGTCTTCCTGGAGAAACTCCTTGGCGTACGATAACTGTTGGCGATAACCTCAAACCAATTGTAGAAACAACAGTACCATTTGATGTTGTAAAACCGTTATATGAACCTTCTCAAAAATATAAATTTGGTCGAAGTACCTGGAGCTGGATCATGTGGCAAGATAATAGTACCAACTACGAAGATCAGGTTAAATACATCGATTTTGCATCAACTATGGGGTACGAATATATTTTGATAGACGGTCTTTGGGATAAGCAAATAGGTCAGGATCGTATGCCTTCTTTATTCAAATATACCCAATCAAAAGGGGTGAATGTTTTCCTATGGTATAATTCAAACGGGCAGTGGAATGATGCGCCACAAGGTGCAAAATACCGTATGAACAATTCGATCGCAAGAAAGAAAGAAATGAAATGGCTAAAAAGCCAAGGGGTAAAAGGAATAAAAGTTGATTTTTTTGGAGGAGATAAGCAAGAAACAATTAAGCTGTACGAAGATATTTTATCGGATGCCAATGAATATGGTCTAATGGTAATTTTCCACGGATGTACGCTACCTAGAGGATGGGAAAAAATGTATCCAAACTATGTAAGTAGTGAAGCCGTTTTAGCTTCAGAAAACTTAATTTTTACTCAGAAAGCAAATGATGATGAAGCGTTTAGCGCGGCATTGCATCCTTTTATACGAAATGCGGTAGGCTCTATGGAGTTTGGTCCAGTTTTACTAAATAAAAGACACAATAAAACAAATGACGGTGGAACAATACGAATGACTGGCGATGTGTTTCAGTTAGCGACATCGGTTTTGTTCCAAAGTTCAGTGCAGATGTTTGCCATTGCTCCAAATAATTTACAAGACGTACCTTCATTTGAAATTGACTTTATGAAAAAAGTTCCAACTACTTGGGATGAAACTCGTTTTATAGATGGTTATCCCGGAAAGTACTGCATATTGGCCAGACGAAATAATGACAAATGGTATGTTGTAGGAATAAATGCAACGAAAGAAACCTTGAAAGTAAAAGTAAAACTGCCAATGTTTACAGATAAAGAAGTCAACTATTACTCCGATGAAAAAGGAAACAAAGCTGAAATGAAAAATATAAAAATTAATAAAAATGCAGAAACGTCTTTGACTATTCAACCCAATGGCGGTGTGATTTTGACAAATTGATTCCAAGAATTTTAGACATAACCAATAAATTAAATTCTCACTAACAAGTATAAAATGCAAACAAACATATTAAAAAACCTAGCACTTTCAGCCGTTGTTTTGGTAAGCTTTGCTTCTTGTACAGATAAAAAAGTACAAAAAGAGGTGGCTACAGAAGATGTGGCTACTACAAAAACAACCTTATCTAATAAACCTATTGTGTTACAAAGAGCAGATCCGTTTATCTACAAACATACAGATGGGTATTACTATTTTACAGGGTCGGTACCAACCTATGACGCTATAGAGTTAAGACGTGCAAAATCTATTGATGAACTTCAAAATGCCGAAACTTTTAAAGTATGGGAAAAACATAAAAGCGGACCAATGAGTCGTCATGTTTGGGCTCCGGAAATTCATTATTTAGATGGAAAATGGTACGTGTATTTTGCAGCAAGCGAAGAAACAGATATTTGGAAATTAAGACCTTACGTTTTAGAGTGTACAGGTCAAGATCCTTTACATGACAAGTGGATTGAACTTGGGCAAATGCAGGCAGCTGATGCAGATCCAAAAAGCTTTACCGATTTTTCTCTAGACGGTACTGTATTTGAGCATAAAAATAAACGCTATTTCTGTTGGGCAGAAAAAACAGGCGGACAGTTCGCTGCTTCTAATTTGTATTTAGCCGAAATGGAATCACCCATAAAACTAAAAACAGTTCAATTCATGCTAACGACTCCAGATTATGATTGGGAACGCATAGGTTTTTGGGTAAATGAAGGTCCAGCAGTTATTAAACACAAAGGAAAAATTTACATTACTTTTTCGGCAAGCGCTACAGGTGCTTGTTACAGTATGGGTATGATGGAAGCAGACGAAAATACTGATTTACTAGACAGAAATTCTTGGAAAAAATCTAGATATCCAGTATTAAAAACTGATGAAGCAAAACATATTTATGGCCCAGGGCATAACTCCTTCACAGTTGATGAAAACGGAGAACCTCTAGTAATATATCATGCAAGGGATTACGATAAAGCTGTTGGTGATCCAAAAGTAGTGCCAGCGACAGATAAAAGACCGTTGAAAGAAATTATTGCAGACCCGTTATATGATCCTAATCGTCATGCGAGAATGATGAAACTAAAATTTGATAAAAATGGTACACCAATATTCGAATTTAATTAAAAAGTGATGTTTTAACTTGATACAAAGGATTGTTGATGGAGCCAACTGAAAATTTATTGGCCACTTCTACCCTTTTACCTAGGAATAAAAAGAAAAATTAAAATATGAAGTCAAATTTAATCACCAAAATAACTCTTTGCGGACTTTTGCTAAATGGCTTGTACGCCAATGCCCAAAAAACAACTCTGGAAGTAAATACCAGCAAAACAATTACCAAAATTCAGCCAACGATGTATGGTATCTTTTTTGAAGATATCAACTTTGCTGCCGATGGAGGTCTGTATGCCGAAATGATAAAAAACCGCTCATTTGAATTTGATGACCCATTAATGGGGTGGAATCAACCAAAAAGTGACAAACATAAATTTAATAATGGTTCTGGAATTGCTTTACCTGTTCAATTTTCCAAAAAAGGAACCAATCATAACTATTGTCGAATTACGGTAAAAGATGCTAAAGGTTATGAAATCATCAATGAAGGTTTCAGAGGAATGGGAATTAAAAGTGGAGCAAAATACAATTTGACTCTAAAAGCATCCAAAGAAGCAGGAAATATATCGAAGATTAATATTCAATTCATCGGAAAAGACAATAAGGTTTTAGCCGAAACGAGCATTGTTCCTACTGCTTCAGATTGGAAAGAATATACCGCTCAGCTTATTCCAACAGCTACAGAAGCAAAAGCAAAATTGCGTTTTACTTTTGAAGGAACTGGAACTATCGATTTAGATATGATTTCATTATTCCCTGAAGATACTTGGAACAATAGAAAAAATGGTCTTCGTAAAGATTTAGTACAATTACTATATGATATGAAACCTGGATTTTTACGTTTCCCAGGCGGATGTATTGTTGAAGGAAGAACTCTTGCAGGGCGTTACCAATGGAAAAAAACAGTTGGAGAAGTTGATA
>DATEOV010000245.1:0-3054 GCA_035273645.1 Flavobacterium sp.
CCTCCAAAAGACGATAAAAATAAAGATAAGAATAAAGACAAAGACAAGAATAAGGACAAAGATAAAGACAAGGATAAAAAGGACGACAAGAAAGACGGCGATAAAGATAAAAAGGACGATAAGAAAGACGGGGATAAAGATAAAAAAGAAGATAAACCGAAAGACGACCAAGCGCAACCAAAACCTAAGCCAGGTGGTATTTCAAAACAACGTACCGAAAATCTTTTGGATGCGGTAAATAATGAGGAAAAGAAAATTCAGGATAAGGTAAATGCCAATAAAGAAAAAGGCTCGCCTAGAAAAACAGAAAAAGATTGGTAAGATTTAGTTGATTCGTTTCATCGTTGATTTGTTTTTATTAGATAAAACAGTTCAGCGATTAAACAATTAAACAGTTCAACAAAAAAATGATTAAAAAAGTAATGAAAAGATATTTAATTCTATTCCTATTAAGTTTTCAAGGACTTTTGGCTCAAGTACAATTTGAGGCGAGAGTAAGCAAAACGACGCTTGGACTCAACGAGAGGCTACGTATCGATTTTGTGATGAATATTGATGGAGATAATTTTGCGCAACCTTCTTTTGACGGCTTTAGAATTATTGCAGGACCAAGTCAGCAGGTAAGTCAATCTTGGGTAAATGGAAAAACATCTTTCGAGAAAAGCTATTCTTATTTTTTATTGCCCAACCAAAAAGGAAACTTGGTAATCAAGCAGGCAATGATTGAGTATAATGGTCAGATTTACAAAACGCAACCCATTAGAATTAATGTAACTGCGGCTACAGAACAACCTAGAGATCCAAATGACTCGCAAGTTTCAGCAGATGATAATCTATATTTAGTTGCCGATATCTCGAATACAAATCCATACATTAATCAACCTATTACGGTAGTCTATAAATTGTATTTCAATAATATTGGAATCACTGGTTTTAAAGAGCTTAGTAAGCCAAAATACAATGATTTTTGGAATCAGAATATTGATATCAAGCAATTGGTTGCCGAGGAAGGAATGTTCAAAGGAGAGCAATACCGTTATGTTGTTTTGCGTAAAACAGTTTTATATCCACAAAAATCAGGAAGGCTGGTTATAGAACCACTTTCGTTAGATATTGGAGTTCAATTACCAACGAATCGTAGAGATGTATTCGGTCGAGTTATATTGGTTGAAGACAATAAAAGAGTTTCTGCAGGAACCAAAACGATTAATGTAAAACCTTTGCCAGAAGCAGGTAAACCATTAGATTTTACAGGTGCAGTTGGAAAATTTGATTTCAAGGCAATTCCGTCTAAAACTACATTGAAAAATGGAGAAAGCTTAGATTTAGTTTTGAGTGTGGTTGGAACTGGAAATCTTAAATTGTTTACTTTGCCTAAACCTGAAGTGCCTAATGCATTAGAAATGTATGATGCCGTACATGATGAAAAAGTAAACACGCCACTGTCTGGAATGACTGGTAAAATCTCAGATTCTTACACTATTATACCACAATACAAAGGTGATTATGTAATAAAGCCGATGCATTTTTCGTATTTTGATTTAGGAACAGGAACCTACAAAACAATAAGTTCTTCTGAGATTAAAATCAATGTTCTTGACGGGCCTATACAAACAGCAGAGGCATCTGCAACAGCAAGCGTTGGGAAAAACAAAATAGATGGAGTTGAACAATTTAAATATATCGATTTAAAAACTAAACTCGTTGCAAGAGATGAACCTGTGTTTTTTGGTTCTAATAAATTCTATGGATTATTGTTTTTACCGTTCCTGTTGCTTCCTATAATTGTGTTGTTCAAAAAGAAAAAAGAAGCTATTGATAGTGATGTTTTTGGAAACCGAATCAAAATGAACAATAGACTGGCTAAGAAATATTTATCGGAAGCTAAAAAACAAATAAACAATAAAGAGCCTTTCTATGTTGCATTAGAAAAAGCAATGCATAATTTCTTAAAAGCCAAGTTGCATATCGAAACTTCGGAAATGAGTAAGGATAATATTCAAGAACTGTTGTTGTCTAGAAAAGCCAAGCCTGAAGTGGTCAATGATTTTATTGCACTTACTGAGAACTGTGAGATTGCGAGATATGCGCCGTCATCAAGTGCAACAATACAACACGATTTTGATAAAGCAGTTGCCATCATTTCTGAATTGGAAAAACAGATTTAATACTAAGTTATAAAGACTCTGAGTTTCTAAGATTCTAAGAAACTTAGCAACTTAAAAAAAATTAAAATGAAAAATATTTTTTACATACTATTATTAATCTCACAAGTTTTCTATGCCCAGACGGGTTTTGAAAAAGGAAATCTTTTGTACCAAAATGGGAAGTACGCTGAGGCTGCCAAAGCTTATGAATCTGTTTTGGAAGCAAACAAAGAGTCTGTCGAATTGTATTTTAATCTAGGAAATTGTTATTATAAATTACACCAAACGGCACCAGCGATTTATAATTATGAAAAAGCTTTGGTTTTGGATCCTGCCGACAAAGATGTTTTGAACAATATAAAATTTGCCCAAAAACAAACTATTGACGAAATAAAAGTTGTTCCAAAAGTAGGTTTTGCAAAAATGCTTCGTGACTTTACGGGAATTTATCCTTTCGATACTTGGGCTTGGATTACAATTGGCTTTGCGTTTTTGTTCTTGTCTTTTTTTATGGGTTATTATTTTTATCAAACAGTAGCTTTAAAAAGAATTTTCTTTGTAGGAATGTTTGTAATACTATTACTTCTTGTAATGAGTATCTCGGCAGCTTTCTTTGAAAAAAGCCATTTTGACAATGAAAGACCAGCTATCGTTTTTGCTGAATCAGCAGAAGTAAGAAGCGAGCCTCAAAACGCAAGTGCAACCACTTTTGTCCTGCACCCAGGCACTAAAGTGTATGTGGATGAAACATTAGGATATTGGAAAAAAATTCAACTGACCGATGGAACTGAAGGTTGGATTGACAGTAGGTCAATTAAAGAAGTGAAGGATTAGTGGACTGGTTGCAGAACGCAGAAAAGCAGATTTCAGTTTGATGAGTCAAAAAAAAGAATAGCCCATAGTTCAA
>DATEOV010000246.1:0-2351 GCA_035273645.1 Flavobacterium sp.
AATATTTATGTCTGGGTTAATTGGTAGAAAAATCGGCATGACTAGTATTTTCGACGAAAACGGGAAGAATATTCCTTGTACAGTAATCGAAGCTGGACCATGCGTTGTTACCCAAGTCAGAACCAAAGGTGTTGACGGGTATGAAGCGTTGCAACTTGGTTTCGATGACAAAAACGAGAAACATTCCACAAAAGCGGCTGTAGGTCACTTTAAGAAAGCTGGAACTGTAGCTAAGAAAAAAGTCGTTGAATTCCAAGATTTCGCAACAGAACAAAAATTAGGAGATCTTATTGATGTTTCTATTTTTGCTGAAGGAGAATTTGTAGATGTACAAGGTGTATCTAAAGGTAAAGGTTTTCAAGGGGTTGTTAAACGTCACGGTTTTGGTGGTGTTGGTCAAGCAACTCACGGTCAACACAACCGTTTAAGAGCGCCAGGTTCTGTAGGAGCTTCTTCTTATCCATCTAGAGTATTCAAAGGAATGCGTATGGCTGGAAGAATGGGAGGAGAAAATGTAAAAGTTCAAAACCTTAGAGTTTTAAAAGTAGTTTCTGAAAAGAATTTGCTTGTTGTTAAAGGATGTATTCCTGGTTGCAAAAACTCTTATGTAATCATTCAGAAGTAATGGAAGTAAAAGTATTAGATTTCAACGGAAAAGATACTGGAAGAAAAGTTCAACTTTCTGATTCAGTATTCGGTATAGAGCCAAACAATCACGCAGTATATCTTGATGTTAAGCAATATCTTGCTAACCAACGTCAAGGAACGCACAAAGCAAAAGAGAGAGCTGAAGTTGCAGGAAGTACTCGTAAAATAAAAAAACAAAAAGGAACTGGTACTGCTCGTGCGGGTAGTGCAAAGAATCCATTGTTTAAAGGTGGTGGAACAGTTTTCGGACCAAGACCAAGAAGTTATTCATTCAAATTGAATAAAAACTTGAAACGTCTTGCTAGAAAATCTGCATTTTCAATTAAAGCAAAAGAGTCGAATATAATCGTACTTGAAGATTTTAATTTTGAAACGCCAAACACTAAAAATTTCATTAATGTTTTGAAAGCTTTAGAGTTAGAAAACAAAAAATCACTGTTTGTGTTGGGTGATACGAATAAAAACGTATATTTGTCCTCACGAAATTTAAAAGCATCAAATGTTGTAAGTAGTTATGAATTAAGCACTTACGCTATTTTAAATGCTAATAATTTAGTGCTTTTGGAGAGTTCTTTGGAAGTAATTGAAGAAAATTTAAGTAAATAATAGGATATGAGCATCATAATTAAACCTATAGTAACGGAAAAAGTAACCAAAGAAAGTGAAGTTTTAAACCGCTTCGGATTCGTTGTTGACAGAAAAGCAAACAAAGTACAAATTAAGAAAGCTGTTGAGGCTGCTTATGGAGTAAATGTTTTGAGTGTTAATACAATGAATGTGAGACCGGACAGAACTACAAAATACACTAAAAGTGGTTTAATCAGTGGAAAGACTAACGCTATTAAAAAAGCGATTGTTCAAGTACAAGAAGGAGAAACAATTGATTTTTACAACAATATCTAAGATAAAATGTCAGTAAGAAAATTAAAACCTATTACCCCAGGTCAGCGATTTAGAGTTGTGAATGGTTATGACGCCATTACAACTGATAAGCCGGAACGCTCTTTGATAGCACCGATAAAAAACTCTGGAGGTAGAAATAGTCAAGGAAAGATGACCATGCGTTATACGGGTGGTGGTCACAAGCAGAGATATCGTATTATTGATTTCAAACGTACAAAAGAAGCAATTCCAGCTACAGTGAAATCAATCGAATATGATCCAAATCGTACTGCGTTTATCGCATTATTAGCTTATGCTGATGGTGAGAAAACATATATTATTGCTCAAAACGGATTGAAAGTTGGTCAGAAAGTAGTTTCTGGTCCAGAATCTCAACCTGAAATTGGTAATACTTTACCTTTAAGCAGAATTCCTTTGGGAACTGTTATATCTTGTATCGAATTGAGACCAGGACAAGGGGCTGTAATCGCTCGTTCTGCTGGAACATTTGCTCAATTAATGGCAAGAGATGGAAAATATGCAACAATTAAAATGCCTTCAGGTGAAACAAGATTGATCTTGTTGACTTGTTCAGCTACAATTGGAGCAGTTTCTAATTCGGACCACCAATTAGTTGTATCTGGAAAAGCAGGTAGAACAAGATGGTTAGGAAGACGTCCAAGAACGAGACCAGTTGCTATGAACCCTGTCGATCACCCAATGGGTGGTGGTGAAGGACGTTCATCTGGAGGTCACCCACGTTCTAGAAAAGGACTTCCTGCTAAAGGGTACAGAACTCGTTCTAAAGTGAACCCGAGTAA
>DATEOV010000247.1:0-4352 GCA_035273645.1 Flavobacterium sp.
GATATTCGACAATTTCAAACAACTGAATTGCTTCGGAATAAATCACAATTCTATTTTTGTTGGTATCCAAATTGACTACTATACTCACTGGTTTCAATTCGCTCCAATTACCAAATTTACCGTTACCTTCTTTTACAGAAACGCTTAATCCCGTTGTCTTGAATTTATAGTTTTGACCAAATCCATGATTCAATCCAAAAAAAAGAAACAGTAATAAGAACCCTATTTTTAACTTACTCATTATCTTAAAATTTGTATGAAAACAAATATAACACTTTTAAAAACCAAATGAAACTACTTCCAGCTTTGCTTGTTCAAATTCGGCAATCATATCATTTACAATCTCTTTTGCCGGCAATATTTCTTTGATTAATCCCGCTATTTGACCAATTTCCAATTCACCTTCGGTCAAATCTCCTTCAAACATTCCTCGTTTGGCTCTAGCTCTTCCAAGTAAAGTAACCAACTCTTCTTTGCTAGGGCATTTTTCATATAATTCCTGTACGTCTTTATAAAATTTATTTTTAATCAAACGAACTGGAGCAAGTTCTTTCAGAGTCAACTGTGTATCACCTTCTTTAACATCGATAATGGTTTCCTTAAAATTTTGATGTGAAGAAGACTCCTGTGAAGCTGCAAATCTGCTGCCTACTTGCACTCCATCTGCTCCAAGGATCATTGCCGCAAGCATTCCACGACCAGTGGCAATACCCCCAGCTGCAATTAACGGAATAGAAATTTTATCTTTTACCATCGGAATCAAAGTAAAAGTCGTCGTTTCTTCTCTTCCATTGTGTCCTCCTGCTTCAAACCCCTCGGCTACAACAGCATCAACTCCTGCATCTTGAGCTTTTAAAGCAAAAACAGAACTACTCACTACATGCACAACCGTTATTCCATTTTCTTTCAAAAAAGGAGTCCAGGTTTTAGGATTTCCTGCCGATGTAAAAACGATTTTCACTCCTTCATCAACAATAATTTTCATTATTTCTTCAATATTCGGATACAACATGGGAACATTGACACCAAATGGCTTGTCTGTTGCTTTTTTACACTTTTGAATATGCTCTCTCAATATTACTGGGTACATAGAACCGGCTCCTATCAAACCCAATCCCCCAGCATTGCTAACTGCGCTCGCTAATTTATAACCACTATTCCAGATCATTCCTGCTTGAATAATAGGATATTTAATATTGAAAAGACTTGTAATTTTGTTCATAAAAAAACTGCTTTATTGTTTGATTAATTTTCCGGTAGTCACATTACCATTCCAGTCTATTTCATAAATATAGATTCCGGTTTGCAATGTTTTAAACGAAATAGTTGGTGATTTTTTTGAAATTATCTGTTCTCCCATTTTTTGTCCTAATATAGAATAAATACGAAATACTCCTGAGTCAAAATTATCCGAAAGTGAAACAGTACTTATATCATTTGTTGGATTGGGATACAAAAAAATATCTTTTATAGATAAATCATTAATTCCTAATCCATTGGACAAAGCCACGCTGAAATCCGGAATTCCATACCCATATTGATTATCTGGAACTGTATATTTATCGGCTGATTTTACGATTAAATCTTTAATTTCTTTATTGGTTTTATTCGGAAACGCTTGCCACAAACAAGCCACCATTCCAGCCGTAATGGGACTTGAAAAAGAAGTTCCGTTAGCCGTTACAATATTCCCTGCGGAATCAGACAAAACTACTGATTGTCCCTGTGCCATAACATCTGGCTTTATTCTACCGTCAAATGAAGGACCAATGGAACTAAAACTGGTTATGGTTTTGGTGGTAGTTACCGCACCAACAGTGAGTACTGAAATACCATCTGCAGGAACTGCAATATAAGGATCTACAGTAGCTCCTTCATTCCCAGCGGAAACAACTACTATCATACCACGAGAAAAAGCAACTTCGGCGCCACGAGTCATAAAGGCCGTTTTACCATCCATATCATTATAAGTATGATTATATGCCGCGTTATCAAATTCAAAATAGCCCAATGAGGTATTGATAACATCTACTCCTAAACTATCAGCTTTCTCCGCTGCCTCTACCCAATAGGATTCCTCAACAGGATTTTCAGAAGAGCCATCTTCTGTTCTAAAAAGATAATAAGAAGCATCTGGAGCAGTTCCCACAAGAGCATTATCTTCATATCCACCCATACTGGAAAGAACCATCGTACCGTGTGAATCTCCTGTATAAAAATTGGTGTCTTTATTCACAAAATCATAACCTCCTAGTATTTGACTATTGTCTAGTAATCTTTGGAATGGTTGCGCTGTATTTACCCCAGGAAATCCAGCATCCATAACAGCTATTATTATTCCCGAACCTGTATAATTCTGCTGATGCAATACGTCACCATGAAGCATTTGGATTTGGTTTGCAGAACTGCCATACGCAAAATCTACTTGTTTTTCCAATACTTTATTAACGGCCTTCATTTTATTTGCAGTAGCTTTTTTTCCAGTCGTATTTAGTGATTTATTGGCAAAATCAATTTTATCCACAAACGAAAAAGATTTTAAAGAATTAATATCTGTTTGAGTTCCACGAATATGCAAAGCATTCAACCACTTGGATTTGGCCATAACGGTAATTCCCGAAACTGCTTTTATTTGGCTAATAAAACTAACATCAATAGGAATATCTTTGGAATCAAAAGATATATTTTGATTTATTCTACGATCTATTGCTCTTTGCGAAAGCATCAGTAAAGGATTGTCATAATAACTTTGAGAATTATTTTTGACATTAAAATACACCCAAGCATCTTCTTGGGAAAATCCCACAAAACAGGAAAAGAACAAAATAATAAAAAGTATTTTTTTCATGTTTTGAAACTAATTAAGCTCTTGATTTAAGAAATAACCCCAGAACCAATTAACTCTTCATTCTGATACCAAGCAGCAAATTGTCCTTCTGTAATTGCAGATTGTGGTTCTTCAAAAGAAATATACATACCATTCTCAAATTGATGCAAAATAGCTTTTTGCAAAGGCTGTCTGTATCGTATGCGTGCCATAACTTCCATAGATTCTCCATTGGCCAAAGCCAAATCTTCACGAATCCAATGCACTTCCGATTTTTCAATAAACAACGCTTTTTTAAACAATCCTGGATGCATACTTGACAAACCCGTATAAATAGTATTGGTCTCAACATCTGTGGCAATAACAAACAAAGGATCTGTTGTTCCACCTACATTCAAACCTTTCCTTTGACCTACCGTAAAATAATGGGCACCTTGATGTTTCCCCATGATTTTACCCATTTTTTCTGTATAGGGCAATTTTCTAGAAGCAAAAAGCAATTGTTCTTCAAGAGCTAAATCATCTTGAGTTTCATTAGAATATACAGGGTTATTTTTATCAATTTGAATGATTGTACCTTCCTTTGGCTGTAATTTTTGTTGCAAAAATTCAGGTAAACGTACTTTTCCAATAAAACATAATCCTTGAGAATCTTTCTTTTCGGCCGTAACCAATTCCATTTGAGCAGCTATTTCCCTTACTTCTGGCTTGGTCAATTCACCAATTGGAAACAAAGCTTTAGATAATTGCTCTTGGGATAATTGACATAAAAAATATGATTGGTCTTTATTATTATCAACACCTGCTAGGAGTTGATATACTTTTTCACCATTTACTTCAATTTCACTTTTTCGGCAATAATGTCCTGTAGCCACATAATCGGCTCCAAGACTTAATGCGATTTTCATAAAAACGTCAAATTTTATTTCGCGATTACAAAGTACGTCTGGATTTGGAGTTCTCCCTTTTTCGTACTCACTAAACATATAATCAACAATTTTTTCTTGATATTGTTCACTTAAATCAACAGTTTGAAAAGGAATACCTAATTTTTCGGCAACTAATAAAGCATCGTTACTATCTTCCAACCAAGGACATTCATTTGAAATTGTCACCGAATCATCGTGCCAATTCTTCATAAAAAGACCTATTACCTCATATCCTTGTTGTTGCAACAAATATGCCGCTACACTTGAATCTACACCACCAGAAAGACCTACAACTACACGTTTCATTATTAAACTATTGAATGTTTGAAAATTTAATCTTTTGCAAAAGTACAAATAATATAACTAGTTAAGACTAATTGAGATTGATGAAAACAATACCGTAATAGCCCAAATTAATACTATTTTTATCTTTTATGCAATACAAAAAGGCAAAACGAAAGATAAATTCAATTTGTACTTATTTTTCTATCAAACAAAAAAAGTCCAAACAAAATTTAAGAACAAAAAAAGGGGATATATAATTTTTAAAATTTTAATCTATTTTTACTTTATCCGATTTAAGCTGTGGTTTTTTG
>DATEOV010000248.1:0-3184 GCA_035273645.1 Flavobacterium sp.
TGTTTTTTTCTTTGAGTAATAGGTTGTTTCTTCTTTTCGAATCATATAGGAACAAGAATAAGCACAATAAGGCGGCAACTGCAGTAGATACAGTAATTAAAGAATAGACTTTTCGTGAATCAGTATTTATTCTAAGGGTCTGAATTTCTATTTGTTTATCTCTTAAATCTATTTCTCTTTGAAATTCAAGATTGGCTAATTTTTTCTCACTTTCTTTCGAAAATATAGAGTCCTTGATACGAGAATACTTTTCAAAACAGTCTAAAGCTACTTCATAATTACCTTTTGATTTATTTACTTTGGAAAGATAGAGATAGGTTTCTTGAATGTCTATTAAAGATTTATATTTTTCAAAAATTTTTAAAGCATTTTGGAATAAATAGATAGATTTATCGGTAAGTGTTTTTTTATCCTTTTTGTATTTTTCATCTTGTGACATTAAGTAAAAAGCCCTTGCTAGATCAAAAGTGTTATAATTATTGTAAAGGTTTGAATGATCATTATAAGTTACGATTGACTTATTTAAAATCTGAATACCTTTTTCATAATTTTTTAAGTTGACATGACAAATGCCTATATTGGAAAGATTTAAACCAATTCCTTCTGTGTCGTCAAGTTTTTTGTTGATTATTAATGCTTTGTAAAAGTAATTTAAAGCTTTTCGATATTCTTTTTTTTGTAAATAAACATCACCAATATTGTTTAAAAGTAAAGAGATATTTCTTTCTTTCTTGGATTGGTAGCTTAATAGTAGCGCTTTATTATAAAAAACAAGTCCTTGCTTATAATTTTTGAGATCAATATAAATTAATCCAATGTTATTGTAAGCTGTAGTTAAGCTTTTGACATCATTTAAATTTTCATAGATTGTAAGTGCCTTATAAAGGTTTTTTAAAGCATGGGCATAGTCTGATTTTATTTCATAGGCGGTGCCCAAATTTCCATAGGTATCACCAATTTGTTTTTCATTTTTTGTTTTTTGAGCATAATGAAGTGCTTGTTTAGCATAATTTATTGCTTCATCGGGTCCGATGTATTCCGAGTATGATGAAAGTTTTGTTAGTAGGACTGTTTTATCCGAGTCGCTCTTTGTTTGACTTAAAGCTGTTTTTAACGAGTCAATGGTCTTATAAATAGGATTTTGAGCTTGTATTGGGACTATGGAAAAGATAAAAAAAAGTAATAATAGAGTAGTTTTTTGAATCATTTAGGGTGGTATTTTTTTCAAAAATACACTAATTTATGTAATGGCATGTGGAAAACTAAAATAAAAAGTGGTGCCTTTATTTACTTCACTTTCTACCCAAATTTCTCCATTATGTTTCTCCACAAATTCTTTACACAATATCAATCCCAATCCAGTACTGGGTTCGTTTTCGGTCCCATTTCTATTGGTTCTAACATCAAGTTTAAATAAATTGTTGAGTATTTTGGAATCCATTCCGATTCCGGTATCAGTTATTGAAACGACAGTGTTTTTTGAATCTTCTTGTGCTTCAATTTTTATGGTTCCATCTCTTGGAGTAAATTTAACAGCATTAGACAATAAGTTTCGAATAACTGATTGGAGAATATGATAATCAGCATAAACGGTAATATCTTCTGATATAGTTGTTTGAATTTTAATTCTTTTTTTATTTGCTTCGTCTTGTAGCGTGCAAATACTTTCGTTTACTAAAGGAAGAAATTTGCTTTTTTGAGGGGAAAAAGGAATTAAACCCTGTTCCATTCTCGACCATTCCAGTAAGTTCTCCAATAATCGATTCAAATTGATAGCAGAGCTCCTCATGTTTATTGCTGCAAACTGGATTTCTTCTTTGTCCATATTATCAATATCTTGAGCCAATAATTCTGTTAACCCCAGAAAACCATTGAAAGGGCCTCTAAGGTCGTGCGCAATTATGGAAAAGAATTTATCCTTTTGTTTATTGATGTTGGATATTACTTTGTTTTTATCTTCTAATTGTAAGTTCGTTTTTCTTTTTGATAAGTACAACCAAAAAAACAATGCTAAAAGAATTATTACTGCAATGGTTATAGTGTACAATAAATATACTTTTCGAGCTTCGTTTTTGATTTTAAGATTTTGAATTTCAATTTTTTTATCTTTAAGATCAATTTCTCTTTGCGATTTTAGAAATTCTATTTGTATTTTGTTTTCATTTGAAAAAATAGAATCGTTAAGATTTGAACTTTTTTCAAAAAATAAAAGAGCAAGTTCCGGTTTTTCTTGAGTTTTGTATATTTTGGATAAATAAGAATAGGAATCTCTGATGTCTATTAATGACTCTTCTCTTCTAAAAATTTCCAAAGATTCATTGATGTAGTCCAAGGATTTTTGTAAAAGTTGAATGCGATTTATTTTATTTTTTTCTTCTAAAGCAAGATAATAATAGGACTTTCCTAATTCTAGTTTATTATAAGCATTGAATAAACTTGAATCATTTTCATAAATAGCAATGGATTTATTACAAGCTTCTATTGATTTTTGATATTGCTTAAGAAAATTTAATGTAATGCCAATGTTAGTATAGTTTAGCCCAGATTCAAAACTGTTCTTTTCATAAGCATTCATTCTAATTGCTTTGTCAAAATAACTTAATGCTTTTTGATATTCTTTCATTCTCAGGTAAACATCTCCAATGTTATTTAAGAATGTGGCAATCGATTTTTTATCCTTTATTTCCTGACTTACTTTTAATGCTTTTTTATAACAGGAGAGTGCTTGTTTATAATTTTTAAATTCAACATAGATAGTTCCAAGTCCATTATTTGTTTTGGAAATACCCTTTTTATCGTTTAGATTTTCAAATAAGTGAAGTGATTTATAATTATAATCCAATGCTTTTGGAAAATCTGCTTTTAGCCAATAATAAACTGCAAAATTACTGTATGAAACGGCAATCCCTTTTTTGTAATTAGCTCTCTTTGAAAGTTCATATGCAGATTTAGCATATTGTAGACTTTTTTGAGAATCTTTATGATACAACAATATAGATATGCCATTAAGAGCTTTTATTTTAATGGTATCTACTGTTGTTTGACTTAGTACTGTTTTTAAAGAATCAATTTTCTGTTCTTGGCTTTTTTGTGAAAATGATTTAATGCCGATAAAAAGTAGACAAATTAAAATGATATTTTTTTTCATTTTTTTTATTTTAAGTCGCCTTAAATGGCATTGATT
>DATEOV010000249.1:0-2594 GCA_035273645.1 Flavobacterium sp.
ACAGCAGAACTCCTTGGTCAAAAAGAGGAATTGCAAAAAGCACTTGAAGAGCTAAAAACGACACAGGTACAGTTAATTCAATCCGAAAAAATGGCTTCGCTTGGTGAACTCACAGCTGGCATTGCACATGAAATTCAGAACCCATTAAATTTTGTAAATAATTTTAGCGAAGTGAGCAGTGAACTTTTGGACGAAATGAATGAGGAAATAGTCAAAGGAGATTTTGAAGAAGTAAAGAACATTGCAAACGATATCAAAAAAAACTTAGAAAAAATAAATTATCATGGTAAAAGAGCCGATAGTATTGTAAAAGGAATGTTGCAACACAGTCGAATAGGAAATAATGTAAAGGAGCCTACAAACATCAATAAATTGGCCGATGAATACCTGCGGCTTGCTTATCATGGACTTCGCGCTAAAGACAAAAGCTTTAATGCCGACCTAGTTACCGATTTTGATGAAAACCTACCTAAAATAAATGTATTGACACAAGAAATTGGCCGTGTATTATTGAATTTATTCACAAATGCTTTCTATGCAACACATCAAATGCAGAAAAAATCGGGGGAGGCATATAAACCAATGGTCAGTGTGAAAACTCTACTAAAAGATAAAGAAGTTGAAATAATAGTAAAAGATAATGGTATAGGAATCCCAAAAGCTATTAAAGACAAAATAATGCAACCGTTTTTTACAACCAAACCAACAGGGGAAGGAACCGGTTTAGGCTTGTCACTGAGTTATGATATAGTTGTAAAAGCACATAGTGGAACTATTAAAATAGAATCGGAAGAAGGTCAAGGTGCTACCTTCATTATTTTGTTGCCTTTAAAGTAATATGTAAATAAAACACTATGAAAATATTTTCCATTTCTTTTTTCTTTTTGATCGGATGTCTAGGTATTTCCGAAAGCGGAAAGGCACAGCAACAACAAATTTATTTTGATAAGTACGACGTAAAATCCGGTTTGCCCGAAAGTTTTGTAAGAGATATGGTTGAGGATCCAAAAGGTTACATTTGGATGGCTACCCAAAATGGTTTGGTGCGTTATGATGGCTATCGATATAAAGTGTATCAATTAGGCTCTAAAAAAACAAATCTGGATCCTATAACTAATGTGTCGGATCTTTACAAAGACAAAAATAATGTTATTTGGGTAAGCACATCTTCAAATGGATTGTTCAAATATAATCGCAGTAGTGACACTTTTATACAATTTGCCTACCCTGAAAAAGATTTAGCAATTGGTTATTATATTTTTGCAGATGATAAAGCCGGTAATTTATGGGGTACGGCTGATAAAGATAATGAGGAAAATTATATCTGGAAATTGGATAAAAAAGGGCATTTTGAATTTTTTGGGAAAAAGTTTAAAAAAGGGAATTACGTCAATGCCTCTCGTATTTACAGTGTTTTTACTTCTAAAGCTGGAAAAGTTTGGTTTGGGAGCAATAATGGATTTTACAGTTATGAAGGAAAGAATATTCCTTTGAAAGGGTATAGCACTTCAACTAATCCCGAACAAACTAAGGAAGTGGTTTATCTTTATGAACCGCCTTCAGAGCCTGATGTTTTTTGGATGGTAACCTTTCGCCAGAAATTTAAAGACTGCAAGATTGTTAGATTTGATTCCAAATCCAATACTTTTAAAGAGTTTAATTCAAATCCTGAATATTTCAATTATACAAGCGCGAATGTATATGATATTAGTTCAAGTAAACGTAAATTTTATAATAGCATTTACGAAGACAAGAAAAAACAATTGTGGTTTGCTTGTTATGATGGATTAGTACAATTGAATAGAAATAGCGAAAAAATCAATTACTATAAAACTGGTTTTAAATACGAAAAAACCTCAGACACAGAATGGTTTTGGGGTATAAAAGAAACCAAAGAAGATAATTTTTGGTTGTCTTCTCCTAGCGGATTAGTATATTTTGATTCTCAAAAGTCTCAATTTGAAAGATACCAACCAGACCCGGAGCATCCAGGATCTGTAAATGCAAAGTATAATGTAGCCTCTAAAATGATTGACCGTACGGGAGCATTTTGGGTAGGTTTTGGATGGGCTGGCGCCAATAAAAGTAACCGGATAAAAAGTGCTTTTAATATCTACAAACACAATCCAAAACAATCAGATAGTTATCCTAAAGATGAAGGTATCTTTGCTTTAGGTAAAAAAGGCTACAAATGGTTTTCAGGTGAGCATGCCATTTATAAATGGAAGGAAGGAACAAATAGTTTTGAAAAAAAGTATAGTGCTGATCCTGAGGAGCCTTTTATTAGTCAAGGATGTCTAACCAAGGACGGAAATTTTTATATATCTACTTTAAAAAGTTTGGTTTTTTACAATCTAAAAACGGGAAAAAAAGAAAAATATGCATTTGATAAAATAATTCCTGAAGGATTTTTATTTAGTCCTTTTGAAACTGAGGATGGAATAATTTGGTTAAGCACTTATGATAAAGGGATATGTTCTTTTAATCCGAAGACAAAAAAGTTCAAGGCCTATTCCTATCGAGAAAATCAAGAAAAAATAACGGCGAAAAATAAGGGGGCATTAGATGATAGCCGAGTGACAAGTACTTATGTT
>DATEOV010000250.1:0-2360 GCA_035273645.1 Flavobacterium sp.
GCATAACTTTTTTGAGCTGTAGTAATAATCTGTTCGGCATATTTTAAGCCTTCATTTTCAAAATACAGTGTTGCTTTTTCTTGCTTTGCAAATTGATTTACCAATTCTTCCTTTTGCAATTTTAAAGTCAATTTTGTTTTATCGAATTCTAATTGCGATTGTGACATACTTATTTCAGATGCTTTTGCACGAGCGGTATTTGCTCCACTAAACAAAGGCAGTTGTAAACCAACCGTAAATCCTTGAAAATAGGATTCTTTGTTTAATGTTTGGCCAAAGTAACCCAAGCCTAATTTTGGTGCTCTCATTTTTTTGAACGAATTTGCTTCTTTTTCAAAAACGGTGGCTTGCTGCGTATAATAATCACTTAACAGTGTTTCTACTTTGTTTTCATTTAAAGTTGATGGATTAGCATATTTTAAGGGAGTTGTACTCTCCGGAAGTATGTCTTCATTTGTCTGAATAAAATATTGCAACTGTTTTTGATAAATTACTAAATCAAATTGAATTTGAGCTTTTAAGGTTTCGATTTCTTTTATTTTAGCTTTAGCACTTATGACTTCTATATTCCCACTTTCTCCAGTTTGGAATCGAAGTTCCGCATTTTTGAGAAATTTTGAATAAACATCATATAGTTCATCATTAAGCTTTTGAATAGAGATACCATATAAATATTGATAATAGGCAATTGTTACTGCTTTTTCTATTTCATATTCAGATAATGCTTTTCGTTTTTCGGCTAATTTTGCTAATTCTTCTTGAAGTTGTCTGTTTGCTTTTGTGCTTCCACCAATAGGGAAGTATTGTTGAATACTTACATTATTGTCATAGTCTATGCTATTATATTGTCCACCCATATATTCAATTTGCAATGGATCGGCTTGAAAGGCTGTTTTTTTAAGGACAGTTTGTTTTTCAATTTCCTTATCAGCAATTTTTAAATCGATATTATTGATTTTTGCCATTTCGATGGCTTTTTGTAATGAAACAGGCTGACTATTTTGTGAGAATGCCACGCAACTAATCAGTAGAAACCAAATGGTTACAAAAGGTTGTCTTTTTTTAAATTTTCTTATTTTCATACCGTTTTCAAATAGTAAATACAGAATTGGCAAAACGATTAATGTTAATAGCGTAGCCGATAATAATCCGCCAATAACAACCGTTGCCAATGGTTTTTGAACTTCAGCTCCACCGCTTGTTGATAATGCCATTGGCATAAATCCTAAAGACGCAACAGCAGCTGTCATTAAAACAGGTCGTAACCGTGTTTTTGTACCCATTAAAACTCTTTGTAATGGATCGGTTATTCCTTCAGATTTCAATTGATTGAAATAAGAAATCAATACAATTCCGTTTAACACTGCGATTCCGAAAAGGGCTATAAATCCAATTCCTGCCGAAATACTGAAAGGCATTCCCCTCATCCATAGTGCGAAAACACCTCCAATTGCAGATAGTGGAATAGCAGTGAATATTAGTCCTGCTTGCTTCATACTTTTGAAAGTAAAAAACAGCAAAACCATTATCAAGAGTAACGCAGCAGGTACAGCAATTGAAAGTCTCTTACTAGCTTCAATTAAGTTTTCAAATTGACCTCCATAGGTAATATAATACCCTGCTGGTAGTTTGAAATTCTTGTCTAATTTTAGTTGAATTTCCTCAACCACACTTTTTATATCTCTACCACGTACATTTAACCCAATAGTAATTCGACGCTTACCGTTTTCACGAGAAACCTGAACAGGACCCTGTTCATAAGAGACTGTTGCGACTTGTGAAAGTGGTACTTGTTGTCCGTTTGGTAAAGGAATAAATAGATTACTCACATCTGTAATATCTGTTCGGCTAGCGGCATCCATTCTCACTACTACATCAAATCGTTTGCTTTCTTCATAGATTTTACCTGCGCTTTCTCCTGCAAATGAAGAGCGGATGATTTGGTTGATATCGGTAATATTCAAACCATATAATGCAATTTTATTGTAATCGTATTTTACAGTAATTTGCGGTAAGCCTGTTACTTTATCTGCTTTTAAGTCTCCAATACCTTCAATATTATTGACTTTAGCAATCAATTCTTTGGCTTTAGTATCTAAAATTTCTAAATCGTCACCAAAAATTTTAATGGCTATATCACTTCGGCTTCCGGTCATTAACTCGTTGAATCGCATTTGAATTGGTTGTGAAACTTCAATATTAGCACCTGGAATAGCTTCCATTTCTTCTTTCATTGCATTGGCTAAATCTTCCCAATTTTCGTAATCGCCTGTCCATTCACTTTTGTCTTTTAGTACAATAATCATATCCCCACTTTCTATAGGCATTGGATCCGTTGGAATTTCACCACTTCCAATTTT
>DATEOV010000251.1:0-2490 GCA_035273645.1 Flavobacterium sp.
AAAATAGACGAAAACAAAGATTATCCTGCCAATTTTATTGCCGAAGGAGTAGATCAAACTCGTGGTTGGTTTTATACTTTGCATGCTATTGGAACTTTGGTTTTTGATAAAATTGCCTATAAAAATGTAGTGTCGAACGGATTGGTCTTGGACAAAAATGGACAAAAAATGTCCAAACGTTTGGGTAACGCAGCCGATCCTTTTGAAACCTTAAAAGAATACGGCCCGGATGCTACGCGTTGGTATATGATTTCGAATGCCAATCCTTGGGATAACTTAAAATTTGATTTAGAAGGAATTGCTGAGGTGCGTCGTAAGTTCTTTGGGACGTTGTACAATACTTATTCTTTCTTCAGTTTATATGCTAATATTGATGGGTTCAAATATGCAGAGGCCGAAATTCCAGTAGATCAAAGACCTGAAATAGACCAATGGATTATTTCGGAATTGAATACTTTAATTGCTGAGGTAGATGGTTATTATGATGATTATGAGCCTACAAAAGCAGCACGTGCGATATCCGAATTTGTACAGGAAAATTTAAGTAACTGGTACGTTCGTTTATGTCGTCGTCGTTTCTGGAAAGGTGAATATGCACAAGATAAAATTGCAGCTTATCAAACACTTTATACGTGTTTGCTTAGTATCAGTAAATTAAGCGCTCCTATTGCTCCGTTCTTTATGGATGCTCTTTATAGAGACTTGACAAAAGCTACACAAACTGAAAATTTTGAGTCCGTACATTTGGCTCAATTCCCTGTTTCAGTTGAAAAGTATGTTAATAAAATGTTAGAGAGCAAAATGCAGAAAGCGCAGACCATCTCTTCACTTGTTTTATCATTAAGAAAAAAGGAGATGATTAAGGTGCGCCAACCATTGCAAAAGGTAATGATTCCGGTACTTGACGAGAATCAGAAGCTCGAAATAGAAGCTGTTTCGGACCTTATCAAAGCAGAGGTAAATGTAAAAGAAATCGTACTTTTAGATGATGCTTCCGGTATTTTGATTAAACAAATTAAACCGAATTTTAAAGCTTTAGGGCCTCGCTTCGGAAAAGATATGGGGCTGATTTCCAAGGAGATACAGAATTTATCTGCGGAACAAATCTCACAATTTGACAAAGAAGGCTCGCTAACTGTTGTAATTGCGGGAAATAGTGTAATTTTATCACTAGAAGACGTAGAAATATCGTCACAAGATATCGAAGGATGGTTGGTTGCTAATTCAAACGGAATAACAGTTGCGTTGGATATTACAATTTCTCCCGAGCTGAAAGAAGAAGGAATTGCAAGAGAATTGGTAAACAGAATTCAAAATATCCGAAAAGATACTGGATTTGAGGTGACTGATAAAATTAAAGTTCATTTGCAAAATAATGATACTTTGGAAACAGCAGTTAAGGCCAATGAAGACTATATTAAATCAGAAACACTGACAGAAGTGCTTGTTTTTGAGGAAATTATAGAGAATGGCACGGAAATTGACTTTGATGGAATAACAACAAAAATAACAATTACAAAAAATTAGTATTATGGTAGATGAAGTTGCAAGATACTCTGACGCTGATTTAGCAGAGTTTAAGGAAATCATTCAGATTAAAATCGTAAAGGCTCAAGCCGATTTAGATTTGATTAAAAGCGCCTACATGAATGACCTTAACAATGGTACAGATGATACATCTCCAACGTTTAAAGCATTTGAAGAAGGTAGTGAAATCATGTCTAAAGAAGCGAACTCACAACTTGCAATTCGACAAGAAAAGTTTATACGAGATTTAAAGAATGCACTATTCCGTGTAGAAAACAAAACATACGGTGTTTGTAGAATCACAGGAAAATTAATCGGAAAAGAAAGACTAAAAATCGTTCCTCATGCAACAATGAGCATCGAGGCAAAAAACTTACAAAGATAAATGTCTTATCATTCAATAATTAACGCTCCTTTAGGAGCGTTTTTTTTGGTTAATTTATTACTTTTACGCCTTTAAAAAATCAAAAATGTCATTATTCAAAGCATACTTTCTTATTGTTCTTATATTGTTAGTGGATCAAGTTTCTAAAATATATGTAAAAACAAATTTTATTTTAGGAGAAGAGGTTCATGTATTCGATTGGTTTCAGATTCATTTTATTGAAAATGAAGGAATGGCTTGGGGAACCAAAATACCTGGTGAATACGGAAAATTAATCTTGACGGTTTTTAGACTGTTTGCCGTAACGGGAATCGGCTATTGGCTTTGGGATTCGGTAGAAAAAAGAAGCTCCAATTATCTGATTGTCGCCATCGCTTTGATATTTGCGGGAGCCTTCGGTAATATTATTGATTCCGTTTTTTACGGAGTTATATTTGACGACAGTCACCAACAATTGGCTACAATATTTACGGACAATCCATATGGAACCTGGCTAAACGGACAAGTGGTCGATATGTTTTATTTCCCTTTTATAAAAGATTATCCAATGCCGGAATGGGTTCCTTATTTTGGTGGAC
>DATEOV010000252.1:0-3380 GCA_035273645.1 Flavobacterium sp.
AAACTGCTAAAACAAACTTCACCAAAAGAAAAGGGGTGGGATGGTACGTTTAATAATCTTCCTTTATCAGCTGACGATTATTGGTACACTTTATATTTATCTGATGGAAGATTTACAAAAAGTCATTTTTCGCTTTTGCGATAACAAATAGGTATTGAATGGATTATTAGAGAAATGTAATTCTAAAGAACATCCCGATGTTGAATTGGCGATATATAATAGTTTGAAAAAGTTAGTTCAAGCTTAATTTAAATTCAAAAATAAAAGTAGTAATCGTTAAGATTGAGTTTGGTTATTTGCATTTTAATATGATTTTTTATTTTGAATTGTTATTGTTTTTCTGTGAAAACAATATTTCTAAACCTGGTAATTTGTTGCCAGGTTTTTTGTTTTTTAATGCATAGATTCAAAATTAGATAAGGATTGTTGGAAATTTATTAATAAACTAATTGTTGTTTTTGAGTAAAAAATATTTGACATTTTTTTGTACTTTTGCACAAAATTTTAATAAAGAGACATTCATGTTAACAGTCAATAATTTATCAGTTCAGTTTGGCAAACGAATTTTGTTTGACGAAGTAAATACAACCTTCACACACGGAAATATTTATGGAGTTATTGGAGCCAATGGCGCTGGAAAATCAACTTTTCTTAAAATAATTTCAGGGGATATCGACCCAACTTCGGGGCATATTCATTTGGAACCGGGAAAACGTATGTCGGTTTTAAACCAAAATCACAACATGTTTGACGAACATACGGTACTGGAAACCGTGATGATGGGTAATAAAGTTCTATATGCTGTGAAAACAGAGATGGACGCCCTTTATTTGGATTACAATGATGCAAACGCAGATAGAATAGGGGAGTTACAAGTACAATTTGAAGAAATGAACGGTTGGAATGCCGATTCTGATGCAGCTTCAATGCTTTCTAATCTTGGAATTTCAGAGGATAACCATTATACATTAATGGGAGATTTGGAGGGAAAAATTAAAGTGAGAGTACTTTTGGCACAAGCTCTTTTTGGAAATCCAGATTTATTGATCATGGATGAGCCAACAAACGACCTGGATTTTGAAACTATTGCTTGGTTGGAAAACTTCTTGGCAAATTATGAAAATACAGTAATTGTAGTTTCTCACGACAGACACTTCTTGGATTCTGTTTGTACACATATATCGGATATTGATTTTGGTAAAATAAATCATTATTCAGGGAATTATACTTTTTGGTATGAATCCAGTCAATTAGCCGCTAAGCAACGAGCGCAACAAAACAAAAAAGCAGAAGAGAAGAAACAAGAATTGGAAGAGTTTATTCGTCGTTTTTCTGCGAATGTTGCTAAATCTAAGCAAGCGACTTCTCGTAAAAAAATGATTTCTAAATTGAATATTTCTGAGATTAGACCTTCTAGTCGTCGTTATCCTGCGATTATATTTGATCAGGATCGTGAAGCTGGTGATCAAATTCTGAATGTACAAAATTTAAGCGCTTCGATTGATGGTGAAATTTTGTTTAAAGGAGTTGATTTGAATATGGCCAAAGGTGATAAAATCGTTCTTTTTTCAAAAGATTCTCGTGCTACTACAGCTTTTTATGAAATATTGAATGGTAATCAAGAGTCTGATTCTGGAGAGTTTGATTGGGGAGTTACCACGAATCAAGCTTATTTACCGGTAGAAAATCATTCCTTTTTTGAAAATGATTATACTTTAGTTGATTGGTTACGCCAATGGGCAAAAACGGAAGAAGAACGTGATGAAGTTTTTATTAGAGGTTTCCTTGGGAAAATGATTTTTTCTGGTGAAGAAGCTTTAAAAACTAGCCGAGTTTTATCAGGAGGTGAAAAAGTTCGTTGTATGTTGTCTAGAATGATGATGGAACGTGCTAATATCTTGATGCTTGATGAGCCTACAAATCACTTGGACTTAGAGTCTATTACAGCTTTTAATAATTCATTGAAAAACTTTAAAGGATCTGTGATTTTTACAACACATGACCATGAATTTGCACAAACAGTCGGGAATCGTGTGGTTGAATTAACACCAAATGGAGTTATCGATCGTTATATGACTTTTGATGAATATTTGGATGATGAAAAAATACAAGAATTAAGAACGAAGATGTATTCTTAAGAATAATTAAGTTCAATAAATTATAGACTCCTGCATTTATGTGGGAGTTTTTTTTTGTAACTAAGGTAAAATCAAAAAGAGGTGTTTCAAAATTTCGAAACATCCTCTTTTTATACTATTCTAAACTTTGTAAAAAATTATTGCACCCCAGTCGAACTAAGGTTTGTTGTTTGCCAAATGGTTTGTCTCGCTACATGGTGCATGGCTGCATCCATGCGACCGACTTGTCCTATAGTAAACATTTTGTAACAACCACCTGCCCCGGCATATCCCATATAATTTTCAACATTTACACGTTTTGCGGCACAATTGGTTTGAGTAGAACAGTTGTCAGCACTCGTGGCCTGTGGAGTGTCACAAACTTTATCTCCCGTAGTATTGCATAAATTTTCATTTGTCAATGAACATCCATCTTGAAAAGAGTGAATTAAATTTAGCCAATGACCAAATTCATGCGAAAGTGTAGATGAAAACTCAGAATCGGTATTTCCATAAAGATATCGCCCATTGTACACAATTCTAGCAATTTTATTATCAGACATTGCTTTGTCGGGATACCAAGCAACACCGGAATTATTCAGTTTATTGTCTCCATATAAATCCAACTGAATATACACATTACAGTACTTGTAGTTATCCCACGCATCAGCTTGAATAGCTTTGATTGCCGTTGGTTTAGTGCCTCCATATCCTTTTGCACCTGGGTGGAAAACTATTCCTGAAGTTGGGTTGCCATTTGGATCCCTTTGTGCCAATTTAAAAGTTACGTTAAAAGCGGAACGAATAGATTGAAAAAAAGGATCAACTGTTGCATAGTCAGGATTAAGGCCGTGAAAATCATCATTTACTTTTTCTAAAGCAGTTATAATCGTTTGCGCATTCACGGTTTTTCCAGCAAAATCAGTACCGTAAACATGAAATACAACTGGGATGATATAACTACTTGCAAGCATTTTTCTAGTAGAAATACTTTTAACACGATTCTGTGTATAAATATCAAAATTTTCCATTTGAGTACGAGCCAATGGGTTTTCGGCATAATACTGTGCCATCATTTGGTCAGTTAAACAGGTTCCGCTCGGTTGTTGATCATTCGTAGCTTCAACATTGGATTCGTTTTTATCTTGTTCGCAACTTATAACAAGGAAAACAAGAGTAACATAAAAAAAGACTTTTTTCATTTTTTTGGTTTTGGTTAGTAATAAATAAGCTTAAAGTAGTAGAATAGTATTTTTTGAATAA
>DATEOV010000253.1:0-13613 GCA_035273645.1 Flavobacterium sp.
AGTATTGGCAGCATGTCCAGAGAAAAAACTAAAAGAAGTTCGAACTTGAACAACTCTGATAATTGTGTTGATTTCTGGATTATTACAAGGCCTTGGCCTTTGCACAGTATATTTGAATAGATTGGTGATTTGATCTGTAGCCAACACCAAAACGGCTACAAAAAGTAATAAATACCCTGTTTGCTTTATTCCTAATTTTTTATAAATAAGATAAAATAACAGTGAAAAAAAGGGAATCCAATTGACTTGTTTGGTTATAATAAGCCAAAGTCCATCATAGGTTTCGGAACCTAAACCGTTGAGATAAATAAATAATTGGGTATCTAAGGCAAGTATTTTTTCGAGCATTACACTTGTCGTTTTATAGGTCCGGTCAGATCATCTAAAACGGTTGTTCCATCAGGATTTGTAGTACCACTCAATACACTGTCTTTTGTTTTATTAACTTCCGTACTGAATGTTTCAGTAATTCCGTTTAGTGTATTGGATGTTCCTCCCAAAAGATTATCCTTAGCTTTATTAATTTCAGAATTGATACCACCCGTAAAAGTATCCAAAGTTTTTTGATCAAAACCATTAGCCTCGGCTCCTTTTTGAATTTCGCTTTTGATATCGTTGGTTGCGTTTTTAAGCTGTGCCATAGCTTTACCCATAGTTCTTGCGATTTCTGGCACTTTATCGGATCCAAAAAGCATCAATACGATAAACATAATAAAAACTAATTCGCCTCCTCCTATTCCAAACATAATTTTTGTATTTAATGAGCAAAGATATTAAAATTTAAAACTTTGTGTTTTAAATTTCTCTTAAAAAAAGATGCTAAGTTTCTAAGACTATAAAGCTTAATTCAGCCTTTTAAAATCTTAGCAACTCAGCATCTTAGTAACTTAGTCTCTTATTTATTAATCAAATTTTGATTTGGTTTCAACTTTTGGCCATGAATTGTTTGTTACATCAATATCGGCAGTTTCCAGTTTTGGGTCGATTAAAATTTGTTTGATAGCTTTGTTAGTGGCATACACTTTCTTGGCCGTTTCATTATTTTTTCTCCAAATTTGAGCTGGATATTTGTAATTATCCATTGTTCCATCTTCATAGGTAATTTGAACAATAATTGGCATGGGCATTCCACCTGGTTTATTGAACTCTACTTCATAAAAGTATTTTGGGTTTTTCAAAGTAGCTTTTTCTTCAGCAGTAAGCTTTTGATTTACATATTCCGAAAGAGTGCTTACTTCTTCAATTTGTAACGGTTTCTTTGAAGCTGGGTCCAATTCTGGATTATCACCTGCAATTAAGTACACAAACGGCCCTTTATCAATTCCACTACGACCTTTTCTAACTTTAGCATCTTTCAAAGCCACAGTTGGAGTCTCTGTAACATAATATTGTTTTACATCATTAACACCAATATCTACGAAGTCTGTAGAATAAAACCAACCTCTAAAAAACCAATCCAAATCTACTGCCGAAGCATCTTCCATCGTTCTAAAGAAATCTTCTGGAGTTGGATGTTTAAATTTCCATCTGTTAGCATATATTTTGAAAGCATAATCAAACAGTTCGCGTCCCATAATTGTTTCCCTAAGGATATTAAGTCCTGTAGCAGGTTTCCCGTACGCATTGTTTCCAAACTGAATAATACTTTCAGAGTTCGACATAATAGGTTCCAATAACTTTTGATCTCCACTCATATAAGGAACAATATTCTTGGCTGGTCCACGTCTGGATGGGAAATTAGTTCCCAATTCCTGTTCAGCCATATACTCCATAAAAGAGTTCAATCCTTCATCCATCCAAGTCCATTGACGTTCATCAGAATTAACAATCATTGGGAAAAAGTTATGTCCTACCTCGTGAATTACCACACCGATCATTCCATTTTTAATTTGTTCGCTAGTCACACCATTCGCATCTGGGCGACCAAAATTCCAACAAATCATAGGATATTCCATCCCTTGATCTTCTGCCGATACTGACACTGCTTTTGGATAAGGATAATCAAAAGTATGTGAAGAATAACTTTTTAAAGTATGTGCAACCATCATTGTTGATGTTTCACCCCAAAGTGGATTGGCTTCTTTTGGATAAAGTGATTCAGCCATAACAACTTTTCCATCCAATTGAACGGCCATAGCATCATAAATAAATTTTCTTGAAGTAGCTATTCCAAAATCCCTTACATTTTTGGCACTGAATTTCCATGTTTTCTTTTTATCCGAAAATCCTTTTTCAGCAGCTTCAGCCTCAGCTTGAGTTACAATAACCACAGGTTTATCAAATGATTTTTGAGCCAATTGATATCTTTTTACCTGTTCTGGATTAAATACTTCACTTCTATTCATTAATTCTCCAGTAGCATCCACAACGTGATCTGCAGGAACAGTAATATTTACATCAAAATTCCCAAACGGCAAGGCGAATTCTCCACCTCCCCAAAATTGCATATTTTGCCAACCTTCAACATCATTGTAAACCGCCATTCTTGGGTAAAATTGTGCAATAACATAAAGTTTGTTGCCTTCTTTTTCGAATAATTCATATCCTGAACGACCTCCATCTTGCTGATAATTATTGATATTGTACCACCATTTTATAGAAAAAGTCATACTAGTACCTGGCTTCATTGGTGTAACCAAATTGATTCGCATCATTGTTTGATTAACAGTATAGGATAGTGGATTTCCTTTAGCATCTTTTACATACTCGATGTTAAAACCGCGATCCAATCCTTCTTTCAAATATTCGTTGGCAAATTTATTTACAGGCAAAACAGCCTCTACTTTTTCATTCTCAACCAATGGAGACTGAGAATTTTTGGCAGCTTGGTTTTGATCCAATTGTATCCACAGATATTCCAAATTATCAGGTGAATTGTTATAATAAGTAATAGTTTCAGAACCGCTTAATTTAGCATTTTTATCATCCAGTTCTATATCAATTTTATAATCAGCCTGTTGCTGATAATACGCAGGCCCAGGTGCCCCAGCTGCAGTACGAAACATATTGGGTGTTGCCAACAAATCATACATCTGGCTAAATTTATTGGTATCGTATTTGCCTGGTTGTTTAACAGTTGGTGTAACTGCTTTTTCTTGTGCCAATAAAATTGTTGGAAGAATAAATAAAAATGAAAATTTTCTCATAAACTAGCGTTCAAGTTGTTTTTAGGCGGTGAAAATAACAATTTTAAACATAATTGTTGTTTCTTCTCAATATTTTAACACTTGTTTAGTAGAACTCTCCGTAAAAAGAAAACTTTTCTTAGTTCCAAATGCTGTTACGTGAACAATATTTTGCTGTTCGGCAAAACAATCTATTAATATTGAATTATAAATTTCAATAGCATTTACTTTCGAAATATCTTTAACGTTTGAATAACAAACCAACACGTCCCCGTCCATTTCTTTACTTAAGAAATTGATGGTTTTGGATTGTCCATTAACTTTAACAGTGAAATTTTCGGCTAAGTATTTTTTTAATAAATCTATCGATTCTGCAGTCTCTTTATCGGTTCCTAAAAAAAACTTTTTATTGTATTTTTTCTCTAAGGTTTTATCGAGATCATCGACAAATATTCGTGAAGTAACTTGGAGCATTTTCTTTTCGGGTGCATAATTGATTTGGTATATGGCCATATAAAATTTATGCACACCAAAACTGCTTATAGAAACTGCCAAAAATAATAAAAGAGTAACAACTAGTCCTTTTTTCATTTTTCAAAAGTAGCAATATTTTTGAACTCATTGTTTTTTGTAATTAAAAAATCCATGATTTCAAACTCTTGATTTGTATTGACAAAAGTTTTAGATTTTGGATCATTTTCACAAAACAACAAAAACAATCCTACCTGATCATCTTTCAATTGTAACTTATCCGTAAAAAAAGAATAACTGACATTTTGCATGGCAACAGTAGTAAATCCTACTTCCGAAACTAAATCAGACTTATTGGGATTGTTTTTAAATAAATTTTTAAAAATTTTATTATAGACTCTAATAACATCCATATTGTTTGGATCCCCAGTTCCTGTAGGCATCATCAAAATATTATCAGGATTTGATTGTTGGTCATCATAATATTGAGTGTCCACAATTTTTTGGGTATTTCCAAATTCTGGATGTGGACCATTTTTTGCATAAACAACAACAGCAAGTAATTGATTTGCCACAGCATTAAGTTTTATTCTGTAAAAAGAAGAAGTGACATCCTTTTCTGATAACACCACTTTTTTACTTTTAAAACCTAAACTAGTAAATACCAAAGTATCTTTTACTTTAGCCAAAATACTAAAATATCCTTTAGCATCAATTATGGAACCCGTTTTGGCATTTATATTAAAGACCAAACCATTTTCAATAGCAACAGAATCATTTACCACTTTTCCATGTACAGTTTTTCGAGTTAACACCTGACCAAAAGCAAGATGACAACTCAATAACAAAACCAAGATTCCTAATACATTTTTCATTTGTAATTACTTAAGGTTTAACAACTCGAAAAAGTAGTTTCAGTACCAAAACGACACCTTTACACCTATTTAAAATTACAACTTTATTTTAATCCTAATGATATCTACTGCTGTTATTTTTTTTATAATTTCTTCCAAAAAAGTATTTAAATTTTGATCGTCAACTCTTTTAGAACAAGATTTTTATATCCTTACCAGCTAACTTTTCCTAATTAAAATAAAAAAACTCCAATTCAATTATTCTTCGCCTACCCTTTTTTTATTATAAACTATGGCTAAATTTGTCATCAAAAACATACTCATAGATTTATTTTTTAAACTTAAGGATTCAACAAATCTAGAATCTTCAACACAATAATACTGAAATCCCTTGATGAGTTCCTCTGGAATTTTTAATGTTTTGATATAATATTTCTCCGCAAACATATATTCTAGCTTTTTCATTAAAATCTCTTTCTTTTCAGCTTCGACATTTTTTTTAAGCATTTCTTTTTCTCCAGAAATTATGCTATAAAGCCCGAATATTCCACCAGAACTGGAATATAATTTTCGCTCCTGCTGTGTAAACTTAATTTGTCCGCGGGGAATTATCCCTAAATTTTCGGCAGTTATATTCGCATTTTTATTAATAATTACCTCGTCCAATTCAACAGCGTTAAAAACCATTTCAACTTCCATAGTTCCCGACTTATACTCATGTCTGTAAACATGCTTTTTCAAATACTTATAATCAATACCCGAAAAATTTAGTATATCTCCTTCTTTAGCTAGGATAGAAAAACAGCCTTCTTTATCGGTAACTGCCATTGTTTTATTCATACAGTTAATCACACTGATTCCTTCCAGCACTCTTGTATCGCAGGCCACTGTTCCAACTATGATTTTCTCCGCATTCGTTTGAGCAGTCAACAACTGATTTTGACACAGCAAAATCAACAATAATATTAATTTTTTTATCATTTAAACAAATAATTTGCAGCATTAATAACCCTATCGATTCTCAACATTATTTTGTCTGGCTTTATTAAAACTGGAGGCCAAACCGACAATTAAGAACATACTCATGGTCTTGTTTTTATCTTTTAAAGACCTAGCAAAATCTTGGTCTTCTATACAATAATACTGGAATCCCTTGATGTATTCTTCGGGTATTTTCAGAGTTTCTATGTAATATTTATCTTCAAATAGAGTCTCCATTTTAGCCATCAAAAACTCTTTTTTCTCTACAGTAACAGCTTTTTTAAGCATTGCAGTCCTACCATTTATAGCATTCAAAATAGGGTCAACCGCCAACATTCCTCCTAAAAGCCCCAATAAATGTACTGGTTTGAAATCACCGGCTGTTTGCAATTTTCTTTCTTGAGATGTTAGTTTTACTTGATCGCGGGGGATTATTCCGAGATTCTCAGCACTTATTTCGGAGTGTTCATTAATAATCACTTCTTTCAATTCGATACTTTTCGGAGTTAAATCAATAACAATGTTCCCCATTTTGAATTGTTGGATACTTATGTATTTCCTTAAATCCTCATAATTAACAGCAGAAAAATTCAAAATATCACCCACTTTTACAAGAATCGAAAAAGCACCATATTGATCTGAAACCACCATTATTTTGGTTGAAGCATTTGTAATATTGATTCCTTCCAACGGAATCCCATTCGAGCTTACCTGCCCTTTTATTAGTTTTTCGACACTCTCTTGTGCAACAGTAAAATGTGTTAAAAAAAAGAATATGAGTAAAAAAGTAAAATTATTGTTCACGAGCAATTTGGAATTGATTTTAAAAAAACTAATTTTTCTCTGTTTTTAAGTATTTAAAAACAGTTCATCATTTGCACATAAAACCGTTTTCATCTTTTTAGGTTGAAAAAAAACTTCATCCCAACTTATTTGCAAAATGTAAAAGTATCTCAATCCAATCCAAATTAATTACTAATAAGTTGGTAAAAGTTTGTTAATTAAAACTGCTTCACAGTGTATCGAAAAACAATCATTTTATACCTTTACGCAGAATCTTACACAGCATTTAAAATGAAAAACTGCATTATAGCAAGTACTTCAACCTTGCACGAAGGAGAATACTTAGAGTATTTATTACCCGAATTACAATCTCATTTTAAGGATTGCAAAACAATTCTATTTATTCCATTTGCAAGACCAAGCGGTATATCACACGATGAATACACTTCTAAAGTAGCTACGGCTTTCGCCAAAATAAACATAGCTGTAAAAGGTGTTCATGAATTTGAAAACCCAAAAGAAGCCATACAAAAAGCCGAAGGTATTTTTACTGGCGGAGGTAACACTTTCCTCCTTGTTACTCAATTATACATAAACGACCTTATGACAAATCTTGCGGACACTGTTAAAAGCGGAATCCCTTATTTGGGAACCAGTGCAGGAAGTAATATTTGTGGCTTAACGATGCAAACGACCAACGATATGCCTATTATTTATCCGCCTAGTTTTCAAACCTTAGGATTGATTCCATTCAATTTGAATCCTCATTATTTAGATCCAGACGACCAATCCAAGCATATGGGAGAAACTAGAGAGACAAGAATCAAAGAATTTCATGCTTTTAATTCTTTACCGGTATTGGGATTACGAGAAGGAAGCTGGCTAGAGGTAAAAGGACAAAAAATCACCTTAAAAGGAAACTTAGAAGCACGCCTTTTTAGACAAAACCAACTACCTGAAGAATTAGCAACTGGAAGTGATTTAAGTTTTTTAAATTAAATCACAACTGAATTTGACACTAAAGTGATAACATATAAATGAAGCTATGTGTTAAAAATGAATTTGCCGTCAGTTGGGATTTGCCATGATTTTATACAGTTCAGAGTTGGAAGTATAAAAACGGTTTTCTAATGCAATTTGCGATAGCCGTGCACTAACCAAACTATTTTCTCGAGTGTTGATAAGGAATAGTGAACTCTCTCCTAAATTGAATAATCGCTCCTCAGATTTTAGCATTGTTTCATAATCCATAACCAGTTTAGTGATTAGTTTTTGCTGTTTGACCAAAGACTGAATTTCAATTTTTTGGGCATTGATTTTGTTGGTTAACTGCACTTTTTCTAAATCTCTTGTAAATTCGGATTCCTGAATTTTATATTGAGCTAATTTCAAACTGCCTCTTTCTTTCCTTAAAAACAAAGGAAAATAAAAATCAATACCAACTTTATAATTATCAGAATTGTTAGGAATACTTGGATTTGGCTGGGCCAAATAAGAGTAACCTAAATCTATTTTAGGCAAAAGCATATTGGCTTTCAGCTTTTTTTCGACAGTCAAAAAATCAATTTTACTTTGCAAAGCTTCAATTTTCGGATGACTGTCCAACAAAAATTCTTGATTCAAGTCATTAATATTCAGCGTTTCTTGGATGGTTTTTTGAAGGCTTTTCTCAGGAACAATAGCCTCGGCAAGTTCCAGTGGTATGTTGTTTTCTATCCAAAGGAAGTTTGACAGCTCCAATTTAGCTTTTGATAATTTCAATTTTGAATCCTCAAGAGCAAGCAATCTGTTTTTTACCACAATACCCGCTTCGATGCTGTCTATAGCAGGTTTGTCGCCTTGCTTGATTAAAACTTCAATTCCCTCATATCGTTTTTGGGCATTGACGCTGTAGCTTTCATATAATAAATTTTCTTCGTAGTTTTTTTTCCAATTAAAATAGGCAACAGAAGCATCGTATAAAACCGCAATGGCTTGAAGCTTTTGTTCGGCTTGGCTTAATTTGACTTGAATTTTAGCCTTTTGCAGATCGGCCATCCTTTGGTTAATCAGTAATCCTTGTCCAATGGGAACGCTAATTCCCAGCGATGCCAAGCCATTATTTGGTGTCTTGTTTTGAGGATTAAGATAATAGCCTTCGTTGTCTTCGAAACCCGCTTTAATGTCAATTCCATACCAAGTCGGGATTTTAAAACTGCTATTTAATATCGAATAATATTCGGTTCCCTGAAACTGTTTTTTGTTATAATCAAATTCAAGTTTAGGGTCAAATCCGCCACGCGCCATCATCAGATTGGCTTGCGCTTTGCTGATTTCCAAATTGGCATTTTTTACCAATGGATGATATTTTTTAACAAAACCCAAATATTCATTATAACTCATTTCTTTGAGATGTAATGGTAACTGTTCCCCGTTATTGGTCTGACCGTAAATAGTCAATCCCAATAATGAAAGTATAATAATAAGGTATTTCATTATTTTTTCTCTTTTGAAGGTTTCTCTTTTCCTTGATAATAATTTGGCGGAAAACCATTTAGTGTTCTCCATATTTCAAACCAAACTGGCACTGTATTTAACAATGCTAAAGTTTGTGCACCTGATCCAATACTCAATTGTTTTGGCCACGGAGTTTCGCTTTTGTCAGGCGCAATAAGGATTCTGAATTTTCCATTATCACTGATAAAGTTTTCTATGGCTACTATTTCACCGCCAAATGTACCATACGACATATCCGGCCATCCTGAAAATACGATTGTAGGCCATCCGTCAAACCAGACTCTTACTTTTTCTCCTTTCTTTATTAAGGGCAGATCTATTGGGTCTACAAAAGATTCTACGGCTATGTCATATTTGGAAGGCATAATCGTGGCAATGGGAGTTCCTTCTTTTATGGTTTCCCCAATTCCGGACTGCAAAGCTCTGTTGATGTAGCCGCTTTGTGCCGCTTTTATATAATACATACCATTTCGAATACTATAATTAGCATACTGATTTTCCAATTTACTAACCTGAGCTTCTGTATCATATTGATTGCTCATTGCGGTATATTGGTCACTCTGCGCTTTGGATAATTTTTCGGAATACTCAGCAATGATTCTGTTGATTTCTACTTCTGCATTGATTAATTCATTTTTACTGGTGTAAAATTTATTCTCCTGAGTGATGATTTTAGCTTCAGCTTCCTGCAGTTTCAAGCGTTTTTCTTCTACATCAGTCAAGGCTTTTAACCCTTCTTTGTTCAATTGAAGCGAACGGTTGTACTGCGTATTAGCAATCTTTAGCTGTGTTTTTACGGCTTCAAGATCCATGCTGTCACTTTTTATTTTCAAACGTGCCTGTTTAATCTTGTTTTGGGACTGTTTGAGTTTTAGGTCTTTTTCTTTTTCAATGGCCTGCATTTGAACATTAAGAGTTATCACTTTCGAACCATATGAAGCTAAAGACTGTTTTTTGGCATTCACCTGATTTTTGGTGTTTTTAACCAAATTAGGATCCATGTAGTCTTCTTTGATTTCAGATATAAAAAGAATAGTATCTCCTTTATTTACATAATTTCCCTCCTGTACATACCATTTTTCAATACGCCCTGAAATAACGGACTGAATAGACTGCGGTCTTTGGTTGGGTTTTAATGTGGTAACAGCTCCAGAACCTGAGATGTTTTGTGTCCAGGGAAAGAAAAGTACAAGAACCACAAATATGGATACACCCAGAATTATTCTGTTCAAAATTTTATAATGAGGCCTGTTGCTCAAATTCTTTACCGTAGAATATTTTTCGAGAGCTTTATTATTTATTGGATTTTTGTCAGATATATTTAACATAACCTTATTTTTTAGTGTCTAATAAAACTGTTCCTTTTTGCATTGTGATTTCCCGCGTACATCTGGTTGACCAGTGCGGATTTTGGGAAACAACGATAACCGTCCATTTATTTTTTTCAGAAAGAATAAATTCTATGATTTCATTAGCAACTTTTATGTCCATTTTATCTGTGGGTTCTTCATAAAATAAAATGTTAGGCTTGTGAACAATGCTTCTTGCCAATAAAATCTTTTGCGCATTGGAAGAGGAAAGCTCTTTCCCTTCCGGGAATATTTTAGTGTCTAGTCCTTTTGGCAGTGTTTTTATATAGTCGGTTAGCTTAACGGCATCCAGCGCCCATTTTAAAGTTTCGGTATCAATATTTTTATCATTAAAAGTTATGTTTTCCAGAATTGTTCCTTCAAAAGGGGTTTCGCCCTGTATGATACTGCCGATTCTAGAGCGGTATTGCTTTATGTCTATTTTGCTGAAGGTGTCGTCATTGATAATGAAGTTTCCCGAAGTAGGATGTAATAAACCAGAAAGTATGCGGATCAATGTCGTTTTTCCTGAACCATTTTCACCATTGATTATAATTTTTTCGCCAGAATCTATTTTCAAATTGATTCTTTTTAAAATTCTGGAATTACTCTCCGGAAGTCTGAATTCCAAATCATTAGTTTCAAGGCTGATGTTGGTGTAACAGCTTTTGCTTTCAACATTAAATTCTTCTTCCAGTTCCATATCAGTAACCTGGCCAATCTTCTCAACTGCGGTCAATACATCATAAAAAGTTTCCAGCCCAAGAATAATTTTCTCTACAGAATTTATTACCAGTAAAATAATGATTTCGGCAGCGACAAATTGCCCAATGTTCATTTCTTGGCTTAAAACCAAATAACCGCCAATAATCAATAAACTAGCAGTAATAATTACCTTGAAAATGATAAGATGTCCAAATTGTCTTTTGAGTACATTAAAATGATTTTCACGGCTGTATAAATAGTCTTTAATAATTCCATCGTTTTTTTCTAATGCAAAATCATAGTTGAGTTCATTTCTGAAACTAAAATTGTTTCGGGCAATTTCCTGTAGCCAGCCAGCAGTTTTGTATTTATTCTTGGAGGTTTTTAAACTGGTTGAAACTCCTTCATTGTATGAAAATTTAAAAATGACATATAAAAACCCTAACAGTAAAAGTCCGAATACCATAAAGAATGAATGATACAGCGTTAATAATATAATACTGAAAACGATCTGCAGGATTGCTGCCGAAAAATCAACCAATAATTTTGATGTCCCTTTCTGTATCGTCAAGGTGTCAAAAAAGCGGTTTGCTAACTCAGGTGGATAATGACCATAAAGTTCTTTGAACTCTATTTTGGGCAGTCTCGAGGCAAATTCGAATGAGGAGCGTACAAACATCTTTTGCTGTAAATTCTCAGTGATTCTTAATTGCATTAAAGACAAGATACCTACAAGTGCAACCCCAATTACCACGAGTATAACCAAAACAACCCAAGAAGCACTTACCCGCCCAGACTGAATAAAGTTTACAATCGCCTGAATTCCCAATGGCAGGGATAAACTCACGATTCCGGCAAAAATTGCGTAGAAAAAAATTTGTGAGACATCTTTTTTGTCCAGTTCCAAAAGGTTGAATAATCTTTTTAATGAAGTCATTTTTTATTTTTTTAGTACATTTTCAATTAAGTTGAAATAAAAATCAGTTGGCGATATTGTTTCATTACAATTAGTAATCGTTTTCATGTGTTCTCTCAAAAAATGCTGATGCAATGCGCCTTCCACAATGCTCGACGCTAGGCTTTTGGCATAATCATATTCTGGATTTACCTCGTTAATAATTGCCGTTATTCTATTGATAACCCTTTTGTAAATAAAATAAAAACCTTCTTTGTTTTCTTCATCCACTTCTTTGGTGTGGAAAGTTTTAGTGAATTCCGCAATAATGATTCTGTTCAAAACCGATTCGTTAATATGAGCCGTTTTTTGATCGTCCTCTACTTTTTCGGTTATGATGCTTACTGCTTTTTTAAATTTCTCCCAAGAATCGGTATAATTGGAAGTTGAAAACACTAAGCGGTATTCCATCCAGCCCCAATACCACGAAGACAAATACACTAATAGTTTGTGTTTATTTTCAAAATAGCGATAGATAGAACTTTCATTGGATCCTATTTTCTCGCCCAGCTTTTTAAAAGTAAAGTGATCAAAACCAATTTCATCAATGAGCAAAATACTTTCTTGAATGATTTTTTTGCCCAATGCAGAGGTTTCAGGATCTTTTACAAAGAGCTTGCTGTTTATCTGAATTTTGATGTTTGATAATATTTGATCCATTATAATTGTTTTTATTGCAAATATAATAGCAATACTTTTAATTATGAGATTTTAACTTTTATTTAAATATTGTTTTACTTTGAATATGAGCATTATCATATATTGGGTTTATCTAATTGAATATATTTGTGGGAAATACTAGTTTATGGGAAAATATGTAACTGCCGAGGAAGCTGTCAAAGTCGTAAAATCTGGAGATCGGGTTTATCTTCAAGCGGCTGCGGCTGCACCAACGATTTTAGCGAATGCTTTAACCGAAAGAGCTTCTGAACTTCGGAATGTAGAAATATGTCATTTGCATACCGAAGGCGAGGCGCGCTATGCCAATCCTGATCTAGCAGAAAGTTTTCATGTCAATTCATTTTTTATTGGCGGTAATGTTCGGCATACTTTAAAGGCGGGGAACGGTTCATATACTCCAGTTTTTTTGAGTGAACTGCCGCGTCTCTTCCGAAGAAATGTATTGCCGATAGATATTGCTTTTATTCATGTGTCACCGCCTGACAGCCACGGCTATTGTTCACTTGGAGTTTCGGTGGAGGCTTCGGTTGCAGCGATTGAGAATGCGAAAATTGTGATAGCACAGGTAAATCCTCAGATGCCGAGAACTTTTGGTGACGGAATTCTACATATTTCAGAAATAAATTATATGGTGGCCGTGGATGTGCCTATTTATTCTCATGAAGTGGAGCTTTTTACCGCCGAGGAAGATAAAATAGGAAATTATATTGCCTCTTTGATTGAGGACAGAAGTACACTTCAAATGGGAATTGGATCAATTCCTAATGCCGCTTTGAGTAAATTAGGGAACCATAAAGATTTAGGATTGCACACCGAAATGTTTTCGGACGGTGTGATTGACCTGATTGAAAGCAATGTGATAAACTGCAACTATAAAGGATCATTAAGAGGTAGAGTGCTGTCCACTTTTGTTTTGGGTTCTAAGCGGTTATATGATTTTGTAAGTGACAATCCGTTTATTGAATTACGGGAATCTTCTACGGTCAATGACACCGCCAGAATCAGAAAAAACCCAAAAATGATAGCTATTAATTCGGCTATAGAAGTTGATTTAACCGGGCAGGTTTGTGCTGATTCAATTGGACCAAGAATGTATTCTGGTGTTGGTGGACAAATGGATTTTATACGCGGAGCATCTTTGAGTGATGGAGGAAAAGCGATTATTGCCTTGCCGTCAACCACCAAAAACGGATTAAGCAGAATTGTCCCTTTC
>DATEOV010000254.1:0-2252 GCA_035273645.1 Flavobacterium sp.
GTGCAGGTGATATGGCAATGTGGGAAGTTTTATTTAGAAGATTATAAAAAATATAATAAACATAACGTACAGGTTCTAGCCTTTATTGAAAGAATGGATTTGGTTTATGCTGCTGCAGATGTGGTTATTTCGAGAGCCGGAGCTTCTTCTGTTTCAGAGCTGTGTATTGTTGGGAAACCGGTGATTTTTATTCCATCACCAAATGTTGCCGAAGATCACCAAACTAAAAATGCTGAAGCAATAGTAAAAAAGAAAGGAGCTATTTTGCTTAAAGAATCACAATTGGATGAAGACTTTAGCTTGGTATTTGAATCGTTGATAAAAGACCAAGGAAAGCAAGATCAATTAAGTGAAAATATTAAGTTATTGGCTAAGCCAAAAGCAACAGAACAAATTGTTGATGCAATTGTTAAGTTGATTAAATAATAAAGTTAATGAATCGATTAACATGTCGAATGTGTAGCATGAAAACGGATAATCCTGATAAATTAAAATAAGAAGCAAAATGAATTTAAATCAAATTAAAAACGTCTATTTCATAGGAATCGGAGGAATCGGAATGAGTGCTTTGGCCCGTTATTTCAAAACTATTGGAAAACAAGTTTCGGGCTATGATAAAACACCTTCTATTCTTACCAGTGAATTGATTGAAAGTGGAATTGATATTCATTTTGAAGATAATATTAATCTAATTCCAACGGACTATTATACTGAAAATACTTTGGTTATAATTACTCCAGCTGTACCAGCTAGTCATTCAGAATGGAATTATTTCTTGGAAAGAGATTATCAAGTAAAAAAGAGAGCAGAAGTTTTGGGTATTATTACCAAAGATACTTTTTGTTTTGCGGTTGCAGGAACTCATGGAAAAACCACAACCTCTAGTATTTTAGGGCATATTTTATATGAAAGTGGAGCTGATGTGACGTCTTTTATAGGAGGTATTGTTGAGAATTATGATTCTAATTTAATTGGAAACGGTAAAACAGTTACTGTTGTTGAAGCTGATGAATTTGATCGTTCCTTCTTGCATTTGCACCCAAATATCGCCTGTATTACATCTATGGATGCTGATCATTTGGATATTTACGGTACGAGCGCAGCAATTGAAGAATCATTTGTAGAATTTGCAAATAAAGTTGAAGATAAAAGAAAGCTTTTTATAACCAGTGAATTGCCTATTGAAGGGATGATTTGTGGAGTTAATGAAGAAGCAGTTTTTGAAGCCTTCAATGTAAGAATAGAAAGCGGAAGCTACGTTTTTGATGTTAAAACTCCAGACGGAATTATTAAAGATTTGCGTTTTGGATTGCCTGGTAAGCATAACTTAATGAATGCTTTGATGGCATTGGCTATGGCAATAACCTACGGCACCCCGACCGAGGTTATTGCTGAAGCTTTAGCTTCTTTTAAAGGAATCAGAAGACGTTTTTCGTATCAAATCAAAAAAGATAATTTAGTATATATCGATGATTACGCACATCATCCAACAGAAATTAACGCAGTTCATCAAGCCGTTAGGGAATTGTATCCTGGTCAAAAAGTGTTAGCAATTTTTCAACCGCACTTATTCAGTAGAACAAGAGATTTCGCTGATAATTTTGCGAAAAGTCTGTCGGCTTTTGATGAAGTCTTTTTGATGGAAATTTATCCAGCTCGTGAATTGCCGATGGAAGGTATTAATTCACAGTGGTTAATGGATAAAATGTCAAATGAGCATAAAAAAATTGTTAGTAAAGAAGATTTAATTTCTTCGATTTTAGCAAATGATGCCAGTGTAATTGTAACGATTGGGGCAGGAGATTTAGGTGAAATGGTTCCGTCAATTAAAAAAGCGTTGTATGAAAGTCTTTAATTGGAATAATATAAGATTATTACTTATGTTTGTTTTAGTGATTTTTCTTTTTTCGTTTACATCTAAACGAAATTCTAAAAGAAAATTAACTAAATCAGAAGTTGTATTTGTAGGCGAAAACTCTCTTTATTTAAAAAATGAAACGGTTAATAAATTGTTGATAGAAAATAATTCGAATGCTAAAACCATAAGAAAAGATAGGCTAGATTTGAATAGATTGGAGCAAGTATTAAATGCTCAAGAAATGATTGAGAAAGCAGATGTTTATGTAAGTATCGATGGTGTATTAAAAGCAGTTGTAAAACAAAAGACACCCATAGCAAGAATTTTTAACGACAAGGGGTCTTTTTATATTGATAGTGAAGGTAGTATAATGCCTTTATCTGTAAATTTTACA
>DATEOV010000255.1:0-8591 GCA_035273645.1 Flavobacterium sp.
ATTTTTGTATTTTGACCCCCTTATATTTTAGGTGGGAGGTGTAAAAATCATTAAAAAATAACAATAATTTAATTTTGGATGTTTTTTTGCCCCCCATACAAATAGGTGCTTATATAAAATGTAGCTCTTTATTTAATATTATTGCGAGATTATCAGTTTGGAGTTATAGATTTAATAATTGAGTTGTACATTGTTATAAAAAAAAATGGCGATTGAAATTAATTCTAGCCTATTGAATAAAAATGTAATAAACTACAATACAAATCTAATGTCTCCTTCAAAGCCGGAATTCATTTGTGTAAAAGTATTCATTTGTTGTACCATTTTATCCAAGTCGGTTTTGGTATGATGGGCACTAATTACAATTCGACTTAATTTCCCAGAAGCAGTTGGATATGGAAAGGATGTTGGAATAATGTTATTGTCCAAGAGTAATTGAAGCAGTTCCTCATGGTCAAAATAAATAGCGGGATAATCCTTGGTAAATGTAAAAGCATCGTTGTGAATTAAATGCTTGGCAACATAATTTAAATTGTCTTTTAGTTGTTGTCTTTGCAAATGATAAAGTGTCTGAGCATTTACAAAGGTTTCCAAAAAAGCGGGATTCATTCCGGAGGCTCCCACAAAATTTTGCTGTTTTTTTATTTCTCCTATAAATTGAGAATCTCCAGCAATAATACCACCCGAAAGCCCCATGGCTTTTCCAAGTGATGCAATAATTATTTTGTGATGAACATTTGGAAGTTCATATTGATTTAAAACACCTTGTCCTTGATCACCTAAAATTCCGATACTGTGTGATTCATCGAGAAGCAAAGTAATTTCTTTATCACTAGGAATATCTTGCAGAATACCCAAATCAATAGGAGTAACTTCCAGTGACGGTATAGCATCGGCAACGATTCCAATTCTTGAAACGGTTGAATCCAAAAGAAAAGCATTCAGTTTTCCATTTTGAATCAGTGGTAGGGAAAAAGGATGCAATAGAGCGGGATGCGTATTTGGGAAATGAAAAACCAAATCGGTGGTATGTTGTAATTGTTCCAAAGCCAGTTTTCCTGCTAACATTCCAGAGGAAATCGTAACAGCGGCTTCTGTACCAATTTGTTTAGCTAGTAAATCTTCGGCAGTTTTGTAAACCTCCAACTGGATATTTGCTGAACGGGAACTTCCATAACTCGTTCCCCATTTTTGGAAACCAGCCAACAGCATATTTTGAAACTCAGGTAGGGTAGTAACACCTAAATAATTGGTACCACCAAAGTACAGAAACTCTTTTCCGTTCTTGTAAAATACTCTATTTGGAATTTCGTTTACCTGCATTGGTTTGTGCTAATTATAGTTGTTAATGGTTTATTAATTTAGCGCCAATTCCGTTGGAATCCGCATAATGAATAATACCGTCAGTAATCGTAACACCAGTGGCAATATCTTCAGAAAGTAATAAAGCGCCATCCATATCTACATAATCCAACTCTGGGAGTAAATGAGCAATAGCCGAAATACCAACTGTAGATTCTGTCATACAACCCACCATTGTTTTCATGCCATAGTGTTTGGCTTCGGCTATCATTCTTCTAGCTGGAGTAAGACCGCCGCATTTCACTAGCTTTATATTTACTCCATGAAAATGGTTGTGACATTTAGCGACATCTTCTTCAATAATGCAACTTTCATCAGCAATAATAGGTAGGACAGAGTGTTTAAAAACCTCTTTGTGCGCCGCCCATTGGTCTGCTTTCATTGGTTGTTCCAAGAATTCGACTCCCAGTTTTTTTAGAGCGATTGCATTATTAATGGTTTCAGAAACCGTCCAGCCACAATTGGCATCAATTCGGAAACGGGCATCGGTATGTTTGCGCAATTCGGTAACAATGGCTATATCATCTTTGGTTCCTAGTTTGATTTTATAGATTGGCCAAGGCATTTCTTTCAGCTTCATCACCATTTTATCCAATTTATCGATACCAATGGTATAATCGGTTTTAGGATTGTGCAAAGGTGAATTTCCCCAAAGCTCGTAAAGTTTTTTACCTTTTTTCTTGGCATACAAATCATTGTAAGCCATATCCAATGCGCATAATGCAAACATATCTTTCTTTAATAAAGCCGAAGCAGCATCCCAAAATTCCTCAGGGGTTTCGTCATTATGTGATTCTATAAACGGAATGATCGATTCCAAATTAGCTCTCATGCTATCTACAGTAATATTATAATACGGATTTGAAGTCGCCTCACCAAAACCCGAAAATCCCTCACTTTGCAATTCCACAATCAATGTAGGCTGAATATCGTGCGACTCTCTCGAAATCGTAAAAGTGTGCTTAAGCTTGAGTTTAAAAGTGCGTATAATTATTTTCATAAGAGGTAGGTTTTAAAAGAGTTGAGATGAAAGAAGAAAGAAACAAGAAGAAAGAGACAAGACAGAAATCTTTATTCTTGCTTCTTTCATCTATTTTCTTATCTCAAAATTACTTTAAAATATGTTGACTCAGGATTTGGTACACTTCATTGATGTTATTTCCACCTTTGCCAAATTGTTTAGAAATAGGAGCATCTTCACCAGAAAGCCAGATTTTCAATTCGGCATCCATATCCAGAATTCCGGCACTTTCCTTAGAGAATTTTTTAATGGATGTATACGGAATCGAAAGATAATCGACCTTACTGCCTACTAATTGTTTTTCGACCAAAATCAGTCTTTTATTTGTGAAAACAAACATATCCTTAATCACTTTGTATCCTTTCTCGATACTTTCGCCATCTATTAATAAAGGTTCAAATTCCTTCGAAAGGTTTTCAAGATTTACTTCCGATGCATTGCCCAGAATGGCATTAAATAGTCCCATGGTATTTTCTTTAAATTATTTGAATCAAATTTAAAGAATTTACTTGTTTTAGCATTATAATTTACCACAAAATCATAAATCCTAATTACTTCTACAGTTAATCAAAGTTCGTATGGGCGTAACCGCCGCTAGAGAAATGGGCTAGTTACTTTGTCGTCATTGCCCTTTTCTCTATCGCCGGTCGGGCTATCCGCGCTACTTCGGTAGCTAGCTTCTATCCCTTACGCGGATTCATAAGAGATTTAGGGTAAATGAGGGAGTTTTATTTTAATTCGTATTCGATTTCGTCATCGTCCAAATCTGCAATTTTACTAAAGTTAAGGTTTTCAAGAAGTTTTATTGCTTTCTTGTTTTGTTTAGTTGTTACTGCCCAAACTCGTTTTAGTTCAATATTGTTTATTCCAAATTCGATAGCCAATAACATAGCCGAATTCATAAAACCTTGCCCTCGATATTGAGGCAATAAAACGCAACCAAGTTCTCCTGCTCCTTGGTCAAGTCCTCGATAATAACCACAAGTACCAATGATTTTATTTGTCGAATTGTCTGCAATTCCCCAATGAATGGAATTCCCGTCAAGATAGTCTTTGTTTATTTTAGCTTGCATTTCTGCTGCTTCTTGAAAAGTAGTTGCCTGAATGGAATCATAAAACGAAATTTCAATGAGATCTTCAATGTCTTCACTCACAATTTCACGCAACGAGATTTTGTCACCAGTGATAATTGGGAAAATGTCGTATGGAGGTAGTTTCATTTTATCTGTTATTAGGTTTTTGTAGTTGCTAATTTTCTGCTAAACGAAAATACGAATTAAAAATAGAACTCCCTAAATACTCCATTTTGCTTAAAAACAAAAGGCCGTTTAAAAACTATTTAAACGAGCTTGTTCTTTAAAATTATTTTGAAAATTTATTTTTTGGATTCAACAACCGCGAGATTATTGATGAGCTTCCATTCATTGTCTGTGTCTAATACGAGAGAGTTATACGAAACAAAATAATTTTCAGCACTTTCCAATCGTAGTTTTACCATAGCGATAGAATCACTTTCGTCAATGCTTTCAATAATCATTTTTCTGGGTAATCCGCCAAAAATGCCTTCTTTTATATTTGATAAGTATTTTTGTTTGTCAATAATTGTGACACCGGGAACTCCCATAAAACCATTATTGGTAACTCTAAAATCATCATGAAGTACTTTTTCCAATAATTGTACATCACTATTATCTCCGCCCTTCACAAAATGAGTTATGGCTTGATTTATTTTTTCTCTTTGAGTCATCGTTCTTTTGTATTAAAACTTTCGGATCGTTGTAGTTATATCAACTTATTTTTTATTTGTCTTTATAAACATTAGGGTCAAAAAGCTCCATATATAATTCTGGTTTTGGCAATTTATTAAAACCATATTTTTCATAAAGCCAATCCGCTGTTGAAGTCAGCAAAATCCAGCGCCTCAATCCTTGTAAGTTGGGATGTCCCATTATGACTTCCATTAGCTTTTTTGAAAGTCCCTGTCCACGATAATTATCTAAAATATAAATGTCACCTAAATAGGCAATAGTTGAATAATCGGAAATCACTCTTGCAAATCCGATTTGCTTGTCTTTATGAAATAGTCCAAAGTTTAGTGAATTGTCGATAGAAATTTTCACTCTATCAAAAGGAATATTGTCACTCCATCCTGAATGCTTTGATAAAAAGTCGTGAATAGCGACAATGTCCAATTTAGTTTTGTCAGTTGTAATAAAAAAATCTCCAAATGAGTGTTCAATTATTTCCATTTCTTTCTTATACTCTTTTATTATTGAAGCTGATATTTTACAATAATCACTACCGTACTGCATCTCGAAGCAGTTACGCGATCACTTTTATTTTTTATAAATTGTTGTCGGTGCAGATTGTGATTTAGAGTATATTGTTGCATCGGCAATGGTAACTCTATCTGGAGCGTTGATCGCATAAAATATAAAATCGGCTATATCTTCTGCCAATAATGGATCGTAGCCTTCATAAACTTTTTTGGCTTTTTCTGTATCTCCTTTAAATCTAACTTCTGAAAATTCTGTTGCAACTGCACCCGGAGCGATGTTAGTTATTTTTATTCCATGTTGGGTTAAGTCAAGTCTCATTCCTTCACTTATTGCTTCTACTGCTTTTTTGGAAGCGCAATAAACTGCCCCATTTGCATAGGTTTGTTTTCCCGCAATAGAACTCAAATTTATGATATGCCCTTTTTTTCTCTCAACCATTTGTGGAATTATTGCTCTCGAAACATATAATAATCCTTTTACGTTTCCATCAATCATTGCATCCCAATCTTCAATGTCTCCATTATCGATCGAAGAAAGTCCGTGAGCATTACCTGCGCTATTTACCAGCACATCAATGTTTTTCCATTCATCTGGTAAAGAATTAAGTTGAAGTACAACTTCTTTTCTATTGCGAACATCAAATATCAAACTATGAATTTTCACAGTATTTGATAATAAATTTTTCAACTCTTCCAGTTTCTCTGCACGGCGTCCACAAACGATTAAATTATATCCGTTTTGAGCTAATTTAATTGCAGTAGCCTTTCCTATTCCTGAAGTTGCACCTGTTATTAAAGCAATTTTTGTCATTTTTTTATTTCTATTTAATGTTTTTTGTAAAAGATGTTACGTAACGTTCTGGTATTACAGCGCGTTTAATACTAAATTAAACCCATTCTTCGGATTTGCCAAATCATTCAGATACAAAACCATCTTTCCATTAAGCCTAATGCTAAAATCCGTTGTAGTAGAGGGTATCAGAAGTTTTTTTTATTCTATTCCCATTTTGTTTTGTGTACAATCAATGTACAAACTATTGTTTAAAAATATTTTGTTTCCGAGCATTCCTGTCATACCAGAAAATTTCATCATTGAGTATTGGGCTTGCGAAAATCCCTCTACATAAGTAACATTATTTAAAGGTATTTCGTGATTGGAAAATTGAATTTTTTGGTTGCACTTTGTTGTGTACGCAGTTAAAACTTTATCCCACGATTGTGATTTTTCTATATTTATTTTTGAGTTGGGTAATTTTAAGTTTTTCCATACTTCTTTGTTGGTTAATAATTCATAGGCACTTGTGCCCGAATCAAATAAAAAATTTTCCTCTTTCTTTTTTAATAAACCTCTAACTATTATTTTTCTTTTTTTGAATTTGAAATCAAACAATTTGGCTTGAAATCGAGATGGCACTTTAGATAAATTTAAAGCAATATAATTTTCTTTAAAATTGATGATTGTTTTTCTATTTTCTAAAATATCTGCACCAATAGTCCCAATTATTTTTATGGAATCATTATCATTATTTCCGTGATCATATATTTTAAATTTATCGGAAGTAATTTTTGTTTTTCCAATATAGAAAGAAGTTTTTGCAAGCTCTTTATTTACGGTTATTTGGCTGATTTTTTTTATTGAATTTGAATAAAATATAGTATAAGGCGAACCAGTGTCAAATTGCAAATAATAAGTTATTGTATCATTCGAAAAATGTAAAGGAAGCAGCAAAACATTTTTTTCTTTACCCAACCATGTAAATGGAATATAACCACTTTCATTGTTTACTGTCAAATAATTTTTTTCAGGAGTGAATTTTTGGTCAAAATAAATATAGCCTCCAAGTACAGCTAAAATCAAAACGACCAAAATGGTCAACACAATTTTCTTTAAAACTTTCATTAGATTATTTTTTTGCAAATTTCTGTTTTACAAAATAATTTCTTTGCAAAAGTAATATGACAATTTTACGTCAATTTACTAATGAGTCTTATAAGTAATTGATTTTTAAATTTTTATGTAAATCATTTTTTGTATTTAAGCTTATACCGTTTAAAATTACTACCAATAATTTCAGGCAAATAATTAATAATAATGGAAATATAAAAAGCGGAAAATGTAGTGCTAATCCTTTTTGAATGAATGGGCTTGCTATTTGAGAAACAGCTAGGGCTACTGCAATTAGAATTTGAACACTTACTATATTTTTTCCAAGTTCTTTGTTTTTTTTGTCGTTTGTTTTGTAGGTTAAAATTAAAGGGAATATAACTCCTCCAAAAGGTATTACAAGTCCAAATAAACTGGAAAAATTAATCAATTTTGCTCTGTTAAGTTTTGTAATTTCTTTGGAAGGTATTAGTTTTTTAGGTTCAGTTTCAAAGACATTTGCGAGTGTCTTCAATGTAAATCCTTTTGGGATATTTCCTGCTTCAACCCTTTGAATTGTCCTTAGTGAAAGCCCACTTTTTTCTGCAAGTTCAGTTTGGGTCAAGTTTTTTTCCTCTCTTAAATGTTGAACTATTGATTTCATTTTCGTTTTGTTTGCGGTTCTGATAAACTTTCTGCTAACTTGTGCATAGGTTTGATAAAATCACTCCAATTCACCCTATATGAGCTTGCTTGGTCTGAAAAATGCCTATTTGCCTTTTTTTCCAAATATAAGAAATAATAATAGCAAACATTCAAGTTGTAATTTTCATTAATTTTAAGTTTGAATGATTTCAGTTTTTAATTCGTATTTTCGTTTATGATAAAATGCTCTAACAGAAAACTAACAAGATGAATGAGAAATAAAATCAGCGTTTCTTAGAGTAGTCCTTTTGTGATAATTTTGTTTGATTAAGCAAGACATTACACAAAATCAATTTATACTCCAATTACAATGCACATTACAGGAAACTTAATTGCGACATTGGAACGTTTTATTTTTTAAATATGTACATGGGAACAAATAAATTTTCGGCTGAAATTCAAATAATAGGAGTGAACCCATTTGTTTTTCTACCCGATACCGTTTTGGATTCTATTTTTAAGGAAGCCAGTAAAGACAAAGGAAAAATTCCAGTAAAAATGAAAATCGATGGTCACGAATTTATCCAAACCTTGATAAAATACAGCGGACATTGGAGGTTGTACCTGAATACTCCCATGCGGAAAATGGCTAAGAAAGAAGTAGGTGATACTGCCAACTTTGAAATCGCTTTTGACCCCGAAGAAAGAGTGATTCCGATGCATCCCAAATTAATCAAAGCTTTAAAGGATAATTCAGAAGCACAAAGTATATTCGATTGTTTACGACCATCATTACAATTGGAAATCGTTCGGTACTTGTCCTTTCTAAAAACGGAGGAATCCATTGATAAGAATGTTTTGAGAGCTGTAAACTTTTTACTCGGAAAAGAAAGATTCATAGGGAGAGATAAACCTTAAGTTTAACCGAAAAGTCTTGTATTCCTAGTCTTCTTTTGGGAACTTTGAAGTTAAATTTTTTGTCTTACATTACTAAATACAATTTGGTTTTCTTTAAAACCCTTATATTTAATTATTAAAAAGTAAGTCTCTAATGGGAAATAATATAAAAATAAAATGGGGAATTGTTGGTTTGGGAAAAATTGCTCAGCAATTTGCCAGAGAATTACAATTGGTTGAATCGGCTGAGCTTTGTGGGGTAGCTTCCAGAAATTTGGATAAAGCCAGAGAGTTTGCCAATCGTTTCCAATGTCCAAAAGCATATGGTTCGTATGAAGAGCTTTTTCAGGATGAAAATATCGATATTCTTTATATCGCCACACCACACGATTCACACGCCGAACTAACGATTAAGGCATTACAAAACGATAAGCATGTACTTTGCGAAAAGCCTATAGCCTTGTGTTATCAAGATGCTTTGCTGATGATTGAAACGGCAAGACAATATAACAAGTTTTTTATGG
>DATEOV010000256.1:0-4564 GCA_035273645.1 Flavobacterium sp.
CAAAAGTGAAATAATTTTTTTTGGCAAAAAGTGAAAAATTTACAATTTATAGCTCAAAAGCTGGATTTAATTCTTTTGTTTTTTTGCTAAATTCTCTATTCTACCTAAACTATTTTGAAATACTGTTATATATTATAATTAAATTTAACATAATGTTAAAATGTTGTTCTTTTATGTTGAGAACAGTCGAAATCATTAAAATAAACATGATTCCCTAATAAAACTTTTGTAAATTCGCCACCTTAAAAGTTTGACTTTAAAACTAAATGAAATTATGAGCAAAACAATGACAGTCGACATATTGTCGAGTATTAAAGGAGCACAGCCCTCAGAGTCCGTGAACAAATTATTTGATGTAATTAAAAATGCAATTCCAACAAATAATAATTCTTTAAATAATGTCAATCGTAATTGTGTGTCTGTGAATAATTTAAGAGAAGATGTTGTGATAGAGAGTTCGGCTATTGAGAAACAAATAATTTTGGAAAATTTCCCGAACAAAAAAAATGGTTTTTTAGTAGTAGCTAAAGTTATAGAAGGATAAAATGGATTCTCAAATAAAAAAAATACACCAACAACTGGTGTCAAAACAAATAACTTGTACAGCTTTGGTACAAGAAAAATTAGACTTACTTAAGCAAAATACTTATAATTCAGTAAATTCTTTATTAGATACTTTAGCTTTAGATTTAGCTGCTAAGGTGGATGCTAAAATTGAAAAAGGTGAAACAATAGGTTTGTTGGAAGGAATTCCTTTTGGAATTAAGGATGTGTATATGTTGCAGGGAACTTACACTACTGCAAGTTCTGATTTGTTGAAAAATTATAAATCGCCTTATACTGCTACTGCAATCCAAAAATTATTGGATGCAGGTGCTATTCCATTAGTAAAAGAAAACTGTGACAGTTTTGGTCACGGTTCTTCTAGTGAAAACACCATTTTTGGAGCTGTAAAAAACGCTATTGATCCAACATTAGTTGCCGGTGGTTCAAGTGGTGGATCTGCTGTTAACGTTGCAAAAGAATATACTGTATTTTCTATTGGTGGAGATACGGGAGGTTCTGTTCGTCAGCCTGCAGGATATAATCATATTTACGGTTTAAAACCAACTTACGGAAGAATTTCAAGATATGGTCTTATGGCTTATGCATCTTCTACGGATTGTGTTGGTCCATTGGCTAGATCAGTTGAAGATATCCGAATTGTACTGAATGTGATGAGCGGAAAAGATCCAAAAGATCAAACTTCAATCACGTCATCAGAAATTAGTGAAGAGGCGATTGCAACTTCAACTGTAAAAACAGTAGGGTATTTTAAAAACTTTATTGAAAGCGATGCCATTGATACCCAAATAAAATCTGATTTCTTGGCAATCATCGAAAAAATAAAAGCCAAAGGCATTGAAGTTAAAGAATTAGATTTTTTCAAATCGGATATTTTGGTTTCGACTTACTATACATTGGCAATGGCAGAAACGGCTTCTAATTTATCTCGTTTAGACGGAACAAATTATGGTAACCGTATTGAAGCTGAAAATTTAATTGAAAGCTACGCTGTTACACGTTCTGAGAATTTTTCAGAAGAAACAAAACGTAGAATTGTGGGTGGAAACCAAGTGTTGTCTCAAGGTTTTTCAGATGAAATATATTTAAAAGGATTGGCCTTAAGAGATCAGATTTCTGAAAACTTTAGTAAAGATTTTGAAGAAGTAGATATCATTTTGTCGCCAGTTACACCAAGCACTCCTCCTAAAATTGGAGACAGTTTAAAAGATCCATTGGCTATGTATTTATCCGATGCGTATACGGTTGGGTTTAGTTTGGGACAATTGCCAACTTTGACTATACCACAAGGGACAAGCACTGGACTGCAAATTTCTGCAGCAAAAAATAATGATGAATTAGTATTGAAGTTTGCTAACTTCTTAAAAGAATTGATATAATGGAATTGGAGCAATTAACAGCGGCGATAAAAGCCCACGATTTAGAATTGGTAATTGGACTGGAAACTCACGTTCGATTGAATACCAAAACCAAGTTGTTTTGTTCTTGTCCAAATCAAGAAATTGAAACACCTAACGAAAATATATGTTCTGTTTGTACGGGACAAATGGGCGTTTTACCTGCCTTAAATAAAGAAGCAATTACAAAAGCTATTTATTTTGGAAAAGCGGTGGATTCGTCATTTAGTAATGAAGTGATATCTTGGGATAGAAAGCATTATGAATACCCGGACAACCCGAAAAATATTCAAATAACGCAATATCACAATCCAATAATTCCTGATGGACATGTGTCTTGTTACCGAAATGACGGTTCTCAATTTACAGTAAATTTAACTCAGGTTCATATTGAAGAAGATGCTGCGAAATTGATGCACGAAAAGAAGATTTCGTTAGTCGATTTTAACAAAGCAGGTGTTCCTTTGATTGAAATTGTTACGGAACCTTGTATTCGTAATATTGAAGATGCTTCAACCTACGCGCAATACATTCAGCGTATTGTTCAAAACTTAGGAATCTCTGAAGCGAATCTTGAAAAAGGGGAGTTTAAGTCGGATGTTTCTGTGTCTTTGCGCAAAAAGCATTCTTATGATTTAAACCCAAGAACGGAAATCAAAAACTTGAACTCGTTTAAGTTTATGGTGGAAGCTTTAAAGGAAGAAGTTGAAAAACAATTTAATTATTTTATTGAACACAAAGAGTTTAGACCTGATCAAACGACTGTGTTATGGGATGCTGATTTAAAGCAGACCAAAGTAATGCGTAAAAAAGAATTTGAAGCAGATTACCGTTTTATTTCTGAGCCGGATTTGCCTTTTGTAAATATTAAAGCTGAAATTGAAGCAATTAAAGTGGATACAAGCGCTTTGCCATACGCTGTTGAATCTATTTTGATTAACGGTGGTGTTTTGCCACAAGATGCTAAATTTTTCACTGCGGATAAGTTACGTTCGCAAACATTTGTTGAAATAAATAACGAAATCAAAGATCCTTCGTTTGTTGCTAAAACTTTAGCGAACAACATTAAGGTCGAAGATTACTCTGAAATCCATAGCATTGCTCATTTAACGGAAATTTTCCAATTATTTAAAGCTGAAAAAATCACGGCGGTTTTAGTGCAAAATGCGATTGTTGGTTATTTAAAAGATAGAACTTTTGACTACAACAAGTACTTTGAAGAAAATACCATTTCTGAGGATAAAATCCAAGAAGTGATTGCTAAAGTGCTTTCGGAAAATGAGGCTGTTGCCAATGATATTAAAGCTGGAGATCAAGGAAAAGCAGGTATTTTAGTTGGTAAGGTTTTAGGCGTTATCGGGAAAGGCGCTAATGGTAAAGTGATTCGTCAAATTATTATAGACAAATTAGGAGCTGATGCTGTTTTAGAAAATAAAGAAGCGGCTGAAAAAGTTTCTAAAGAAACGGTTTTAGAGAGTAAAGAGGCTCAAGAAGAATCACTTCCTGAAATTCCTATTATTATAAAAGATACTTATAGAACGCATAAAATTTCACAATTATCTGAAGAAAGCATCAATGAAGAAGTGTTGTTATCCGGTTGGATTGCAAGTGTTCGTGATCACGGTGAATTGATGTTTATTGATTTGCGTGATTCAAGTTATGAGATTTTCCAAGTACGAATCAGTAGAGAATCATTTCCTAATATCGATGAGTTGGTGAAACTAAAACCTGAATCGGTAATTTCTGTGAAAGGGATAGTTGTTGGACGTAATGAAGATGATTACAATGCAGGATTGCGTACAGGTAAAATTGAATTGGAAACTTCGGTTTTAGAAATTTTGAATTTATCCAAGACATTGCCTTTTGAGATTAAAAGAGCGGCAAAAACGAACGAAGCGATTCGTTTTCAATATAAGTTCTTGGATCACAGAAACGAAGAAGTTAGAAGAGCAATCGTAAACCGTCATAAAGTAATTAAATTATTGCGTGACATTTTAGACGAAGAAGAATTTTTAGAAATTGAAACCCCGATTTTAAGTGCAGGAACCGATGAAGGAGCACGTGAATTTATTGTTCCTACACGTAAAGGTTCAGGTATGTTTTATACGCTGCCACAAGCGCCACAACAGTTTAAACAGATGTTGATGGTAAGCGGTTATGAAAAATATTTCCAAATTGCGCGTTGTTTTAGAGATGAGGATTCTCGTGGGGACCGTCAGCCGGAATTTACGCAATTGGATATGGAAATGGCCTACGCCAGTATGCAGCAGATTATAGATTTAAACACAAAAATGTTTAATGAAGTAGTTAAGAAAATATATGGCAATAAGTGGATTTTACGTCCGTTTGAGGTGATTACCTATAAAGATGCAATGGATTTCTATGGTTGTGACCGACCAGATTTGCGTTACGACTTGAAAATGCAAGACATCACCGATATTGTAAAAGACACGACTTTCCAGGTATTTAGCAAGCCTATTGAAGATGGCGGAATTGTAAAATGTATCAAGGTTTCGGCTAAAGAACAGGGGAACAAGCGTATGTCTAAAGGACAAATCGAAAACCTTACGGCTATTGCGCAACAGCACGGTCTAGGCGGATTG
>DATEOV010000257.1:0-3122 GCA_035273645.1 Flavobacterium sp.
AAAAGAATTGGTCTTGCCAGAACGCTTATCATCAAACCCGAAATCATTTTGTATGATGAACCCACCTCCGGGTTGGATGCTATCACTGCGAGAGAAATTAGCGAATTAATATTATATGTTCAAAAAAAATACAAAACAACTTCCATAATAATCACTCATGATATGGCCTGCGCCAAATTAACAGCTAACCGAATTATGATTTTAAAAGAAGGTGTTATGTGCATTGAAGGATCTTATGAAGATTTAGAAAAAAGTAAGGATAAATGGGTTCGCTCTTTTTTCATTTAATAAACAAAATACTCAAATTATGTATAAAGAATCAGGGTTTACATGGAAATTAGGAATGTTTGTGACAATTGGATTAATTCTCTTTATAGGAACCATATACTTTGTTGGAAAGCAAAAAAATCTATTTGGTTCCACTTTTACGCTGCAATCACGATTCAAAACCGTCACAGGACTAAAGGTGGGAAATAATGTTCGATTCTCAGGCATCAATGTGGGTACTGTAAGTGATATTGAACTCATTACTGATTCGGCTGTAGTAGTCAAATTAGTGATTAAAGAAGGAGTTCGACGTTTTATAAAAACAGATGCCAAAGCAAGCATAGGTTCTGATGGTTTGATGGGTGACAAAGTATTGACGATATCACCGGGCACAAAATCAAAAAACACTGTAAAAGACAATGCCACAATTGCATCACTCACAGCAATTGAAATTGAAGATATCATGAAAGGGGTAAAAACCACAGTCGATAATGCCGCTGTAATTACAGATCAATTAGCCGAGTTCAGTTTTAAAATAAATAACGGAAAGGGAACTTTATCTAAACTGTTAATGGATGAACAAATGGGCAATAAACTGGATGCAAGTATGACAAACCTCCAAAAAGGTACAAAGGGTTTTGATGATAATATGCAGGCCGCAAAACACAACTTTTTACTGAAAGGTTATTTTAATAAAAAAGAAAAAGCAGAGGCAAAAAAACAAGAAGAAATTCAAAAAAAGCAAGCCGAAGCCCAAAAACAGGAAGAGAAACAAAAAGAAAAAGATTTGAAATCTAAAGCGAAGTAATCCGTGAATTATGAAATCTTTGCAAGTAATGTTATAACAGAATAGGTTGGTTTGTGTCCCATCTTTGTATTAGTAATATCAAAGGAGTATTTATCTCTTTTAAAAAAGTATTATTAAATTAAAAACAACGAAAATGAAAACATTAAAACTAATTACCCTAGCCCTATTCTTGTTTGCATCAACGACAAACCATGCGCAAGTTTCCGTAAGTGTAAATATTGGAACACCTCCACAATGGGGACCTGTTGGCTATTCTGAAGTATCGTATTATTTTATACCAGATGTACAATCCTATTATGATATACGTGCACAACAGTTCATCTTTTTAAGCAATGGAGTTTGGATCAGATCTCATAATTTACCATATCGTTATAGAAACTATGATTTGTACAATGGTTATAAAGTGGTCTTAAATGATTATCGTGGTTCCAGCCCTTATATCCACTATCGTGAACACAAAGTAAAATATTACAAAGGCTATAATAAAGGGCATCAAAAAACCTATAGAACAGCTCAAAACTACAAGCCTCAAAACAATGGAAACCAAAGCCATAACAATAATCAAGGTAATGGAAATAAAGGGAATAAAGGAAACAATGGCAATAATGGTCATGGAAATAAAGGAAATGGAAAGAATTAATTTCTAAGGTTATGAAATCGTCATGATTTTCAAATGCAGTCATTGATAAAGGTAATCATGGCGATTTCTCCCGATAGATTATCGGGATTACAAAATTTAAATATTAGCTACACATGAAAACCGTAAAAGAACTGAATGACCAAATCTTAAAGACAACATTGTTAATACGAAAGGATTATCCTGAATTATCAAAGTATCTTCTAGAAATGCCAGAAACCATCCCAGGCATTGAAAATCCAGAAATGAACCAAAAAGTTCTAAATGAATATCTAAATTCTTTAAAAGAAATTTTAGATAAATATGCTCCAAATCACGGTATCGATATTCTAAAAATTTGAAAACAGAAAAAATGAAAACAGAAAAAAAATTAGGCATTTGGATGGATCATTCAATAGCACATATCATAGAATTTACTGATCAATGGAAAGAATTAAAAACTATTGAATCCAATTTTACCCATCAAAATAAAGTTGATAGTTTAACTAAAAGCGAATCATTGATGCATAATAAAGAACAGCAATTACAAGCTGAATTCTATAAAAAACTTGAAGAAATCATTTTAAAATATGATGACGTATTGCTCTTTGGTGCAACCAATGCAAAAACTGAACTATTCAATAAATCACAAAAAAATCATCGCTTTACCAATATAAAAATTGAAGTAAAAGAAGCAGATAAAATGAGCAATATTCAACGAATAAGCTTTGTTACAAACTTTTTTGAAACCATAAAAGCATAAATGCTCACATAAAATTTAAATTTAAGACAACCTGATCGTTCGTTAAAAATTTGGAATAAGCTCTGCTATTAAATTGGTAGGGCTTTTTATTCTTTCTAAAATAAAATATCATGAATAAAATATATAATCATTCCGAAAATCTTTTCGAAAAATTGGTCTCTGTGGCAACAACAATATTAGGCAACTCTATTTCTTTTCTAATTGCATTATGCTTGGTGCTGTTTTGGTGGATCAATAGTTTATTCATAAAAAATGATGCACATCTTATAATTGGTGATATCATTTTTGGAATTACGTTCTTGAGTTTATTCATTATTCAAAAATCGTTCAATAGATTCTCAGCTTCCTTGCATCTAAAAATAAACGAATTAGTGTCCTCACACGAACCAGCAAGCAATGCCGTATTGAATGCTGAAATCAAGACAGAAAAGGAAATTACCGAATTATCCAAAGAGTATTCCGATTTAGTAGAACAAATTAAAGAGTTCGATGAAGAACTTAAAGAAGAATTTAATAAAGAACTTGATAAAGCTTTGGATGAGGAAGAAAATCATATCAAAGAAAAATAATAGGGAATACAAAAAAGCGTAAATGATATAACTCTTTACAAGAATTTTGAAACACTTTTATCTCAAAATAAACCAACCTTTGTAATGTTGTGAAAATGG
>DATEOV010000258.1:0-5994 GCA_035273645.1 Flavobacterium sp.
TGCACCAATTCCTTCAGAAGATAAACTGAGTTTTCAGAAGAGTTACCTTCAAAAAATATTTTGGAATAAGTTAGAAGACTATCGATGAAATTAAATAATTGAAGAGTAGAAGAATAAACAGATTTTGTCATTTTTTTAAATTTTTGATCATCATAACTTTTAGATTCTTCGTAGATATATTTATTGGTCATTGCCAAATATTTCAGTGGGCTTTTTATGTCATGGCTTATGGTTCCTATTAATTTTTTGTGTTGAATTATTTCTGTAGATAACTCGATTTTAGTTTTTTCTAAGTCCTTAATAATGTCGTGTAATTGTTCTTTTTTACTCTTGATATCTTTTTCAGAAGCTATTATTTTTTTCAAAGTGATTGCATAATAAATACTTACGCTACTGATTATTACTAAAATAAAAAAGATATTTATAACTATTAGATTGTCTTTAATTTCTCGGGTACCATCACCAACAATGTTTGAGAATTTATCTGCAGCTGCACCTAGTCTTTCGCATATTAAACTGATTTCTGATGTAAGTTCATGCTTTGTTTGCAGATCTAATTTTTGAGTTTTAATTTTTTTATGAACTTCAATACCAATTTCATGAAGTTGATTTACCGATTCATCAGCATTTGTCCATTCTGAAATTGCTTTTTTAAGAAATGGTACCGAATTAAAATTCTTAAAAACCCAGATTAAATCATCTAAATCTCCTTCTTTATTTCTTCCGGCTCTAAATCCTATTTTTACAATACTGTCATTTAGATTTTGGGTTAAAGCGACTCTTGCAAATTGGTCTCCCAAAGGGACGCTCAATTCTTCGTTAAATGATTCCCAACTTTTGTTGTTTTCTGTGTATAAATAGGTAATCAAATGGCGTGAAGCTTTGTTTTGCCCTTTTGAATAATGTGATTCCCCATTTATATATGCTCTTGATGCCGATAAAATTCTAATCGTGATGTAGTTTATGACGATTAATGAGGTACATGAAAAAAACAATATTATATAGAGGAGTATTATATTATGGTTTTTTGATTTTGGCGTATTCTTAATTTCGGTCATAATCTTTCATAATTATTTGGTATTGTAATTTAAGAAATTTAGTTAATGTTTTTGATTTTTTAATAATAAGAATTAACTGTACTTAGGTTCAGTTATTAATCTTACAAAAAACTAGTACTAATCAAATTTTTGTGTAGTATTAATTCTATATAGCAATCGGTTTTTGTTTGTGGGAATTTTTCATATGCTCTTTTATAATACAATAAATTTACTGAAGTAATAAGTTCTTTGAATCACTTTTCAGCGATGTACATAAAACTAAACATATAATAAATGTTTCGTTAAATGTCTTTTTTATTTTATATCAATTTGATATTACATATAAAAAAAGTTATTAATCTAGTCTTGTTTAAAAAAGTTTAATCCTTTATTCTATGAGAAAAAAATACCCAAATCTTTCGATTAATCAATTAGCTCAATTCATTGCATTCGATACATTGATTAAAGGAATGTTCAGAAGAATATTGTTTTTTTTGATATTTTATGCATATTCTACGACGACTATTTCAGCTCAATGCAATACGGAAACTCCACTTCCTTTTATTGATAGTGCTTTTGGAAATTTGACGGCATCAGGCAGTCTTGGTGGGGTGTGTTTGCTGTGTTCAGCATCAAATGCATCTAGATTGATAGATGCTGATTTAAACAATTTTGCTACTGCAGCTGTTACTATTGGTGTTACTGGCTCCGTAAATTATAAAGTTACGGATTCTGATACTGATTATATAGCAGGTACTTATGCAGGCTATAGAATTGATACCAGAGGATTATTGAACGTAAATTTACTAGGCTCTATTACAATAAGAACTTACTTGAATGGTGGTTTGAGAGAAACAGCTACGGGTTCGTCTCTTTTGGGCGTGGGGTTACTTAACGGTTCAGGTAATAATTATGTTGTGGGTTTTAATACGACAAAAAGCTTTGATGCTATTGAAATTTCCATTGGAAGCTTAGTTGGTTTATTGAATACAGTAGATGTTTATTATCCAGTAATCAGAAATTATTGTGCAGGTCCAGCTTTGAGCTGCAATACTGTATCTCCAATGAATCTTCCAACTTATCCTGTCAGTTTAGAGCCTTCTCACACAGGTGTTTCAGGTGTAACTGTAGGGAATATTTATGATGCTAAAAATGTGATTAGTTCCAGTACAGCAGATTATGCTACAATAGCTTTGAATATTGGTGTTGTAAGTTCAGGAAGTATTTCTGTAAAAGACCAACTTACGGATTATCCAGTTGGTACTTATGCCGGTTTCGAAATAGAAAATTCCAATTTATTAAGTGTTTCAGCATTAGCAAACATATATATAACAACTTATTTAAATGGAGCACCTCAAGACCAATTCTCTGGAAATAATTTGGTTGTAAATGGCTCATTATTGAATACTTCTGGCCGACATAAAGTTGGTTTTGTTTCTACTAAGGCTTTTGATGAAGTTCAGATTTCAATACGACAAACAATAGGATTGAATTTGGGTTCAACAAAAGTATACGGTGCTGTTTTTGAAAATTTCTGTGCTGGACCAAATTTGGTTTGTAACACACAAACAGGAATGGTAGCCCCAACATATCCAGTTTATATTAATGGTGTAAATACCGGTATTGATGGTGTAGCATGTGTGGCTTGTTCTGTAAATAATGCAGATAATTTGATAGATCAAAATACATCTAATTATGCTCAGATTAATTTAACAGTAGGCGCTGTAGCTTCTGGAAGTATTTCGGTAAAGGATCAAATAACAGATTATCCTATAGGTTCTTTTGTTGGTTTCACTTTAGAGAATCCTTCATTGTTGAATGTAAATGCCCTAGATGCCATTACAATAACTACTTACCTTAATGGATCGCCTCAGGAAATTAAATTTGGGAATTCTGCGTTGGCTACTGTTGGTACCAATCTTTTGGTGGGTAGCAGTTTACATACTATTGGTTTTATTACTACTAAAGCGTTCGACGAAGCTCGCATTACGATTACCAATACTGTAGCCGTAAATTTGGGTGTTGTAAATGTGTATAATGCTGTTTTTCAAAAATTGTGTCCAGTAACTTTAGAATGTAACAAGACCTATGCGTTAACAAATCCAACTTTTCCAGTCATTATTGATAGCGGTAAAACAGGTGTTGATGGAGTGGCCTGTGTGGCTTGTGCAGTGAATAATACCAATAATGTATTGACTGCAAGTACTACTGATTTTGCTACAATTTTGGTCACAGCGGGAGTAATAGCACCGGCTTCTATCGCTGTTCTAGATCAATTATCAACTTATCCTGTGGGCACTTTTGCTGGATTTACGATAAAAGATTTGAATAGTTTAATTCAGTTAGATTTATTCAGTTCTTTGACCATTTCTACTTATTTAGATGGAGTTTTAAGGGATTCAAAAAGTGCTTCACAGTTACTTAATTTATCATTATTGACACCTTTTGGTTCTGGTTCTGGAATTTATAACGTAGGTTTTCAAGCGTCAAAAACTTTTGACGAAATCAGAATTAGTGTCGGATCACTTGCAAGTGTGATCAATGACATTAATGTATATGGAGCTTTTGTTAACACGGCGAGTACGAGTGGAGGTACATTATTTTGTGCTGTTATTGATGCAGTAAATGATGGTTTTCCACCAACTATTGGATCAGTTGGCAATAGTAATATAGGTAATGTATTGACAAATGATACTTTAAATGGTAATCCAGTTGCAATCAGTGACATTGACTTAACCGTAATTACGCCAGCTGTACCAATAACAGTTGGTGCATCTGTACCTTTTATAGATCCTGTGACAGGGGTCGTAAGTATTCCTGCGGGAACTCCTGCGGGCAATTACACTATTACATATCAAATTTGCTATAAATTGAACTCATTGACTTGTGATTCAGCAACAGTTACTATAAGTGTAACTGCAGCTGTAATTGATGCGGTAGATGATATCAACACAGGAACAATTTATGGAACAACAGGCGGTAATACAGGAATCAATGTTTATGCTAATGATACTTTAAACGGAAATCCGGTGAATCCATCGGATGTAGTTTTGACTTCTCTTCCAAATGGTCCACTCACAGTAAATACAGACGGAAGTGTAATGGTAGCCGCAAATACACCAGGAGGAACTTATACAATAGACTATACTATTTGTGAAAAATTAAACCCTACAAATTGTAGTACAGCCACTGTAACTGTTTTTGTTTCTTCTCCAAGTATTGCTTTGGTAAAAACCGGAGCGGTGGGAGGAACCGGAACAATAGGAGATGTGGTTACCTATACTTTCACGGTGACTAACACTGGGAATACCACGTTGACTAACGTTTTCATTAATGATGCATTGACGGGAAGTACAAACTTAGCTGTAACTCCAAGTTCATTGGCACCAAACGCTGTAGGAACAGTAACTGCAACTTATACAATTCAGTTAAATGATGTTAATGCTGGGCAAGTAACCAACAGTGCCACTGTATTGGGAACTACGCCAACTGGTGGAACAGTGAGCGATACTTCGGGAACTACGATTACTAACGATACCCCTACAGTAACCTCTTTGACTCCGAGTCCAAGCATAGCCGTGGTGAAAACCGGAGCGGTGGGAGGAACCGGGACGGTAGGAGATATGGTTACCTATACTTTCACGGTGACCAACACGGGAAATACAACCTTGAGCAATATTGTTATCAATGATTTATTGACTGGAAGTACAAATTTAGCTGTAACCCCAAGTACATTGGCACCAAATGGAGTTGGAACTGCTACTGCAACTTATACGATACAGCTAACTGATGTTAATGCCGGTCAAGTAACCAACAGCGCGACGGTAACGGGAACTACACCAACGGGCGGAACAGTTAGCGATACTTCGGGAACCACGATTGCCAATAATACCCCGACAGTAACCACTTTGACTCCAAATCCGAGTATTGCTCTGGTAAAAACAGGAGTAATAGGAGGAACTGGTGAAGTAGGTTATATGATTACCTATACTTTCAGTGTGACCAACACAGGAAATACTACTTTGAGCAATATCATCATCAACGATTTATTGACAGGTAGTGTGAATCTGGCGGTAACGCCAAGTATTTTGGCACCAAACGCAATTGGAACAGCAACAGCAACTTATACGATTCAACAATCAGATATTGATTTAGGAAAAGTAACCAACAGTGCCACTGTAACGGGAACTACTCCAGCAGGAGGAACTGTAACGGATACTTCCGGAACTACGATTACCAATAATACCCCCACCGAAACTACGTTGAATCCAAGTTCAAGTATTGCTTTGGTAAAAGTAGGTGCTGTAGGAGGAGCAGTTGCTGTAGGTGATGTAATCACTTATAGTTTTACGGTTACAAACACTGGAAATACAACCTTGAACAATATTGTTATCAACGATTTATTGACAGGAAGTGTAAATATGGCGGTAACCCCAAGCATCTTGGCACCAAACGCAATTGGAACAGCAACTGCAACTTATACGATTCAACAATCAGATATTGATTTAGGAAAAGTAACCAACAGTGCCACGGTAACGGGAACTACTCCAGCTGGTGGAACTGTAACAGACACTTCGGGAACCACGATTACCAACGACACCCCTACCGAAACTATGCTGAATCCAAGTTCAAGCATTGCTTTGGTGAAAGTAGGTGCGGTTGGAGGAGCAGTTGCTGTAGGCAATGTAATCACTTATGGTTTTACGGTTACCAATACTGGAAATACCACCTTGAGCAATATTATTATCAATGATTTATTGACTGGAAGTGTGAATCTGGCGGTAACGCCAAGTATTTTGGCACCTAACGAAATTGGAACAGCGACTGCAACTTATACGATCCAACAATCAGATGTCGATTTAGGAACAGTGACCAACAGCGCCACGGTAACGGGAACTACTCCAGCTGGTGGAACTGTAACAGACACTTCGGGAACCACGATTACCAACGACACCCC
>DATEOV010000259.1:0-10326 GCA_035273645.1 Flavobacterium sp.
GACATCAGCATAATAAAAGTAGGAATAACCAAATGCGAATTGCTTGGACTGTCTAATTTTGGAATCAATGTAGAAAGGGCAATAGAGATAATAATAGCATTTACAGAAAGTAAAATATTAGCCTTACTGTCGGCAATCCCACTCAAACGGGTATGATTTCCCAAAGTAACCCTAAATAAAGTGTCAATACCACGTTCTGGCTTATCTTCTTTCTCCTTTTTTTTGTCTGCTTTAGGCAATTCTTGATTCATTTTCTTTATTTTTTTTCGAAGTCGTTTTATGTTTTTTTCTTTTAAAGGCTGCCAATTTTCAATCGCATAAGGAGTATAAAAATGGTGAACTTTTGATAAAAAGAATTCATTTTCTTTGGCCCATTCTATTTCCGTAAACAATTTTCCCTCAACATTTTCCCATTCTTTCCTCAAGCCTTCACAACTATCTACATAATCATCATTCAGAATATGATAATAGTCTGCATCTTTTATAATTTTCTCCAAAAGAGTTTTTGGTACATACTCCTTGGCTGTTGCTTTTATTAAACTGGAAACTTTAGTAATATACTCCTCAGACTTTCCTTTTTCCTTCAAAAAATGAGTTGAAATTTCAACACCGGAACCCTCATGATCCTTACAACCTTTTGTATATCCTGTATCATGAAACCAAGCCGCTATCAATAAAATCTCTTTATCAGAAAGAGATACTTTTTCTTCATCACATAATCTGTCCACAGCGTTAACTACACCTGTGGTGTGATTCAAATTATGGTACGTATATAAACCGGAAAGTTTACTTTCCACTAAATCGGATACAAAATCCTGAACTTGATTTACAAGAGTCATAAAAAAAAATTTATCCGTCTAAATTATGAAATTGTTTTTTGAAAATCATTTATACTGAAGAATAAATAATTCATATTATCTTTTTAGCTTATAATCTTTTAATTATATTTAAAAGTAAAATCGATTAATCAATTACCTTTACTTAATATCGTTGAAAATTATTGAGAAAGTCGTCATTTCGCTAAATTCAAAATGGCTAAATCTTCATTCTGTCGCTATTAGGCATAATCTATCAAAGGTATGATTGTTGTATTTGTAAAGGAAGAGAGCTTATCTTTGAACAATAACCAATCGAAAAACTAACTAATTTAAAGTGCAAAACATGAGATTATTTTCAATAAAATGTTTCATAAAAGGGAGTCAAATCAATTTTGCCTTCATTGTTTTGGTCATGATACTACAATCTTGCGCTACACACCAAGCCCAATACGGCAAAAACATAGAAAATCATGCCCTCCAAAACGAAACAGATTCTTCAAAAATTGCTCACACCTTTTTTTTAGTTGGTGATGCAGGAAATGCTGATGAAGACAAAGCAAAAGAAACGCTTGCATTGCTTCAAAAAAGGTTAGAAAATTCAAATAAAAAGAGCACACTGCTATTTCTTGGCGATAATATTTATCCTAAAGGTTTTCCAAGTGGAAAATATCCCGAAGAACATGCTTTGGCCCAAAACAAACTAACTAAACAGTTAGAATTATCCAAAAATTTCAAAGGGAAAACCATTTTCATACCAGGAAACCACGATTGGTACAGTGGAGTTTCGGGTTTAGAACGGCAAGCAAAATTTATAACCAATTACCTGAATGATAAAAAAGCTTTTTTACCCCAAAAGAACTGTGGCATTGAAGAATTAAAAATTGACAAAAACATAACTTTAGTCACTATCGATAGTCAATGGTTTCTGGAAGATTGGGATAAATATCCCACCATAAATGATGATTGCAGTATCAAAACCCGTGAAGATTTTTTTGATGAACTGGCGAGTATATTGAATAAAAATCAAGACAAAACAATAATTCTTGCTCTTCACCATCCGTTGATGAGTAATGGAAGCCACGGTGGACAATATGCTGCAGAAAAAGAGCTTTTCCCCTTGGAACAAAAAATCCCTTTGCCTGTTATTGGTTCCCTTTTCAATTTGACCCGAAAAACATCCGGAATCAATCCACAGGACATTCAAAACAAAGTATACCTCAATTTTACAAAAAGGGTGAAAACACTTTTGCAAAATCAAAGAAATGTGGTAGTAGTATCCGGTCACGATCATAATTTACAATACTTGAGTAAAAATAATATAAGACAAATCATTAGCGGAGCGGGTTCAAAATCAGAAGCGGCCAAAGCAGTCAATCCAAACGATTTTTCATATGGAGGTAATGGCTATGCAGCATTAACACTTCATAAAAATGGAGAAACTAAAGTGTCCTTTTACGGTAATGAAAATCAACATGAGAAACTACTTTTGGAACAAACCATTATAAAAGTTAGAGATACTGTTGCTCCTTCAAATTTGCCCACAAAATTTGCTGCTATAACTACAACATCAATTTATTCGAAGGAAATGACTCAAAAAAGCATTTTTCATAAATTCCTTTTTGGGCTGCATTACCGAAAATATTACAGCTTGCCCATTGATGCTAAAACGGCGACTTTAGACACCCTTTTTGGTGGAGTCAAACCCATAAGAGAAGGTGGAGGGCACCAATCAAGATCCTTGCGACTGGCTGATGCAAACGGAAAAGAATATGTGATGCGTGCACTTAAAAAAAGCACCTCCCGTTTTCTGCAATCTGCAGTATTCAAAGATCAGTTTATTTTGAATCAATTTGATGACACTTATGCTGAAGGTTTTTTATTTGATTTTTACACGACCTCCTACCCTTACACTCCTCTGGCCGTCGGAAATCTGGCCGACAAAATTGGCGTAGCACATACCAACCCACTTTTATACTACATTCCAAAAGAACCTGTTCTAGATGGCTTTAATTATAATTTTGGTGATGAAATGTACCTCGTGGAAGAGCATTTGACAGACAATCAAAAAGACGCTAAAAGTTTAGGAAAACCATTAGACATCATCAGCACGGATGAGCTAATGAAAAACATGCATAAAGATGAAAAATACACCATCGATGAACCTGCCTATATTAAAGCCCGATTATTTGATATGCTCATCGGCGATTGGGACAGACACAGTGATCAATGGCGTTGGGGCGAATACAAAGAAGATAGAAAAATAGTGTACAAACCTATTCCTAGAGACAGGGATCAAGCTTTTACCAAATATGACGGGGCGCTTTTGTTTTTCTTAATGAAGATGCCGGCATTACGCCACATGCAAAGCTATAAGGAAGATATTAGCAACGTAAAATGGTTAAACCGCGAACCCTATCCGCAAGATATTAAATTCCTAAAAACTGCCGATGAAAAGGAATGGATAGCACAGGCAAAATACATTCAGGAACACCTTACCGATGCTGACATTGATGATGCTTTTACCAATTTACCCAAAGAAGTTCAGGATGAAACCATTGAAGATATCAAACGTAAACTAAAAATACGAAAAACGAAACTACAACTGTACGCCAAAGAATATTACAGGGTATTGCAAAAAACGGTTTTGATTGTTGGAACAGACAAAAAAGACAAATTTCTAATTACCCACACCTCAAAAAACAGCACCGAAATTGCGGTTTACAGACTCAAAAACGACGGAGAGGAACTGCTTTACACCAAAAATTTCAGTGCAGCTAAAACCAAAAATATATGGATTTACGGTTTGGATGACGATGATGTATTTGAAGTAAAAGGAAACTCTAAATCGGGTATAAAAATTAGGTTGATTGGTGGACAAAATAACGACAGTTATACTGTTGAAAACGGAGAAAAAATAAAGATCTACGATTTTAAATCCAAACCGAACACTTACTCTTTGGATTCCAAAACCAAAACGGTTTTGACCGATGATTACGAGCCTAATTTTTACAACTATGAAAAAGTAAAATACAATGCGTTAGCAGGATTCCCTTTTGGAGGCTACAATCCGGATGACGGCGTAAAATTAGGTTTTATGGCAAGCTACACGGTAAACAAATTTCATCAATATCCATACACGCAAAAACATAGCTTAGTAGCTAATTATTTATTTGCTACAAGCGGTTATGAATTTATTTATAATGGCAATTTACCAAGAACTTTTGGCAAATGGGATTTCGGATTGGAATCAAAATTCACGAGTCCTAACTTCACGATTAATTATTTTGGCTACGGAAATGAAACCGTAAACAATGATGATATCTATGGGATGGATTACAATCGCGTCCGATTGAGAACGATAAAAGCAACCCCTTCCATTAAAAAAGTAGGTCGATACGGAAGTGAAATTAATTTCGCCACCTCATTTGAAAAAATAAAAGTCGAAGAAACCACCAATCGTTATATCAACATTCCGGGAGCCGTAAACCCAAATGTTTTTAATAACCAACAGTATGTGGGAGCCACGATCAAATATAGTTTTGAGAATTATGATGTTCCGTCGCTTCCAACCATGGGATTCGGTTTTTCGGTGGTGGGTAGTTGGAAAATGAATGTGCAGGAAACGAAAGCCAATTTCCCGGCCTTAGACGCAAAGGTTAATTTTAATCATAAAATTGATCCAAAAGGACTACTTGTTTTGGCTACTATCGTAAAAACAAAAGTATTGTTCAATGACAATTTCGAGTTTTATCAAGGAGCAGTTTTAGGTGGTGACTATGATTTGAGAGGTTTTAGAAACGAGCGATTCTTGGGAAAATCTTCATTCTACCAAAGCACAGATCTGCGCTGGAATATCGGAAAAATAAAAAAGAGCATTGTACCAATGTCTTACGGAATTTTAGGCGGTTTTGATTACGGAAGGGTTTGGCTGGACGGTGAAGACTCTCGTAAATGGCATCAGTCCATTGGTGGCGGTATTTGGATAAATGGCCTAAATGTGATTACTGGACGAATTACCTATTTTAAAGGCACAGATGACAAAGCCAGAGTCGCTTTTGGCTTAGGGTATGGATTTTAGTTTTGAAAGACTTACTTCATAAACATTTCCTCCTATTTTATTGGTCTTTTCATCGGCAATAATCAAGGTTTCATTGTTCTTAAAACAAACCGCTTCTTTTTGTGAAAAATGGCTTAATTTCAATTCTGACTGTTTTCCCTTCATAAAATCATCCCCTTTAAAATTGTCCAGCAATACAACTTTATCATGAGCCAAAAGAACTACTTTCGAAGCATCGGGGCTAATTGCGGCACTGGTAATCACACAATGGTTATAGTTGTCACAGGTTTTTAATTCCCCCACTAAAACGGCTTGATGAAACCCTGCTTTGTTTGGAATTTTATATACCAAAACGGTACCGTCAAAACCTTTGCTTCTGTTTTTTGTAAAGAGATAAAAATTGTCTTTGAACTCAAAAAAACCTTCCACATCAAAGAATAAGGCCGTTTTCTTGGGCGGAAACATTTTTTGTTCGGGATAAGAAAACGAAATTTTATAAGCTGGAATGGTATTTTCCTTATTTAATGATTTTTTATCAATTTTATAAATACATAAATCTTTTCGAACATTATCGTTGTTACCAAAATCACCTATATACAGATTTCCCGCTTTGTCTTTTGTAATGTCTTCCCAATCTATATTTGAGGTATTCTCTATGGTTATAGCTTTCTCAATTGCACCATTTTTCACATTCAATCCGTAGATTTTATTAGCATTACCACTATCTTCCAAAGTCCAGAATAAATTATCTTTTTCGCTATAAATAATCCCCGAAACTTCTTTTAGCTTTTTTGGTAAATTATAAAGTGTTGCAAGAGTTTCAGAACCATTCTGACAAGCAATTAAAATGAAAGCAGTTATAATAGAGATAAAATTTTTCATAAACTTCGTATATAGGTACAAAAATAGGCTATATTTTTAGATCGAACTAAACTTGTTTCTTTAAAAAAAGATGCTTTCCCTATTGATAAAATACTTTTTATACCATCTATAAAAATACAAAAGGGATGAAACTCATAAAGTTCCATCCCTTTTTTGAATGTCTATAACTAACAAAAATAGAAATTCATTATTGTTATGCTACAACGACAGTTTTCCGATTTTGAAATTTATTCTGAAGCCAATTACGTACTGGTTCATCGTATAATTTCAAACACAGATAAGCAATTAAAATACTAGCAATTAAAACTCCTATTCCTAATGCATAACCATCTTCAAGCGAAACTTTATTATCAACAACCCAAGCAGTATACCAGTAAATAAGCGGATAATGTGTGATATAAATTGGATAAGAAATATCTCCTAAAAGTTTGCAGATTTTAAGAGAAAAAGAATTTTTAATTTCTCCACCTGCACCAATTGCAACAATTAGTGGAAAAACAAGAATAATACATAAAGACTCGTATAATCCATTCATCCATAAACTGTTTTCGTCTCCAATTCTTGGAACAGAAAGAACGACTGCAATCAGTAAACTACAAACCCAGAAAGCACCTTTTATATGGATTAATTTTCCTAAACGAGAAAGCAAAATCCCAGCAAAAAATGGGTACAATAAACGGGTAAAACCAATATTCATCTGTTCAAAATTCAATGACCAGCCACCAATAACATCGCCTTTCGGCCCGAAAACAGTGTAATTAATAAGCATTGCCGCAAATAGTAGAACAAAAACAGAAAGTACTTTATTGGAAAATTTTCGAAAAAATAAAGCATATAAAACATTTGCTATATATTCAAAAAACAACGACCAAGCTGGACCATTAAGCGGATGCATTTCGGCCCACCCTCTAATATCTGCTGATGGTGTAAGTGGAATCAAAGTGAATCCTACAAACATTACCACCACTACTTTCCATAAAGGCATTGTCGCAATTTGCGGAAATAAGATATCAGAAGCCTGAAAATAATATAAAGCGGCTCCAATAATCGTTCCAATAATAACCATGGGCTGCAAACGAATTAAACGACGTTTGTAAAACTCCCATTGGGTCATTTTCCCCCAACGGTCATCATACGCATAAGCGACAACAAATCCTGATAAAAGGAAAAAGAAATCCACAGCCAAATAGCCGTGATTGATAATTTGTTTAAAACGATTACCGCCACTAAAAGCTTCAAAAATGTGAAACGCAACGACTATAATTGCGGCTACTCCACGTAAGCCGTCCAAAATTTCATAATGCTTTTTGGGTTTAATATCTGTCATATAATGGTTAGTTGTTGATGGTTGATGGTTGATGGTTGATTGTTAATGATTAATGATTAATGGTAACTGCAAAATACAAACATTTCATTATATCATTAATAATCAATAATAAAAAATTACTCTTGGTGATTTTTAAGCCATTCTATTCTGCGCTGATCTGGTAAATGTTTTACAGAGAAGTTTTCGAATTTAGCTTCAAAACCTTTTCCGTCTGGCGATGCTGCCATCAAGCCTACCATAACTGGCCTGTTATCTTGTAATGGCGCATTTCTGGTCATGATGTATGTTTTATCATCATAAGAGAAGAAAACTTCAATAGCGTCTAATCTTCTTACGACTTTGATCCATACAAAAGGCGGAGCTTTATCTAAAGTGGTTACGCTCCAATCACTTTTGTCATGTGTTACTACAGTGCTGATATTGTATTTTCCGTCAACAAATTCAACTCCAGTTTTGATATAGTTTTTCTCATCAATGCGGATCATTAATCCCATTTGGTCAAAACGTGCAATATAATTACCTGTTAATTTGACTTTAGCTTCAAATTCTCCACCGTAATTAGCATAATAAAATGGAGCGTCATCGACGGTAAATCCGTAATGTGAAATGCGCCAATAATCACTATTTGCAGTGACATTCATAATCAATGCATTATTTTTAATTTCCCATTTTTCAGGTTCATTGAACCATTGCATTTTGCTTAAGCTTTGAGCGGAAAGAGTTTGTAATGACAAATAAACAACTGCAAATAATACTATTTTTTTCATGGTATTTAATTTAAAAAAAGCTGCAACTCTTTATCCTTGCGGCTTTACAACCAACTAACTTAGAAATAATGAAATTTATTTAAGTAAAAAACTCATTTTAGATTTTATATCCGTAGATGATGCTCCAATTAAAGCTTCAAAAGTTCCAGGTTCTGCAACCCAGTCATGTTTTTTATCATCAAAGAAACTCAAAGCCATTTTATCAACTGTAAAAGTCACTGTTTTTTCTTCTCCCGCTTTAAGCGAAATTTTCTCAAAGCCTTTTAATTCTTTTATTGGACGAACCAAAGAAGATTTCAAATCGCTGATATAAAGTTGCACCACTTCTGACCCTTCACGGCTTCCAGTGTTTTTAACTTTAACAGAAAATGTAATTTGATCTCCAGCCGACATTTGTTTTTTATCAGCGGTTACTTTACTATATTCAAAAGTCGTATAACTTAAACCGTGACCAAAAGAAAATAATGGTTTTGCTTTTTGTTTGTCGGCCCAACGGTAACCCACAAAAATGCTTTCTTTGTACGTTACTTCATCACCACCTGGAAAATCCCCTAAAGCATGAGCACCATTATCAGATAATTTTACGGGGAAAGTGAAAGTCAATTTTCCGGAAGGATTCACATCTCCAACCAAAACTGCTGCCAATGCATTACCAGCTTCAGTACCCAAAAACCATCCTTGCACAATTCCCGGAACTTCATTTACCCACGGCATAGCCACGGCATTACCAGAAATATTTACAAAAACTACATTTTTATTTACTTTAACCAACTCACTGATTAAATTATCCTGATTGTATGGAAGACCTAAATCTTTACGGTCTGCTCCTTCTGCATCTTGATTATCGCTTTTATTTAAACCTCCAAAAAACAATACAACATCTGCGTCTTTTGCTATTTTTAAAGCTTCGGCTGTTAATTCGGCTGGAGAACGTTTGTCTTCCAAACTAATTTTTGCAACAACTCCATTATAATTACTTGTTGGGTCTCCTACGTAACCACGAGCATAAACCACTTCAGCCTGACTGCCAATTCTTTTCTTCAGTCCGTCAAGAGGCAATACTTCATATTTCGCTTTAAGCGAAGAACTTCCTCCACCAACAGTCATCATCTTGATAGCATTCTCTCCGATAACAGCAATTTTCTTTGTTTTGTTCAAATCAATTGGAAGAATATTGTTTTTATTTTGAAGCAATACAATTCCTTCTTCTGCAATTTTTAAACCAGCTTCAGCATGTTCTTTTGTTCCAAATGATCCAAAAGGTCTTTCTTTATTCATTGTCGTTAAGAACGATAAACGTAAAATGCGACGCACTTTTTCATCTAATTCTTTAGTTCCAATTTCACCTTTAGCAATCATAGTTGAATATGGTTTTGCTAAATAATAGTTATCATAAGCATTGCTTGTTCCCCATGAAAGTCCATTGGTCCATGAACCAAATTCCATATCCAAACCATTATAAATAGCTTGTTTTGTATCATTTACTCCTCCCCAATCTGAGATAACAACACCTTTGAACCCCCATTCCCCGCGAAGAATATCATTCAGCAAAAACTCATTATGGCAACATTGCTGTCCTTTATATTTATTGTAAGATCCCATTATCGCCCATGCATCTCCTTCCTGAACGGCAGCCTTAAATGCAGGCAAATAAATTTCATATAATGCACGATCATCAACAATTACGTTAACTGAATTACGATTGGTTTCCTGATTGTTTAGCGCAAAATGTTTTACACAAGCTGCCACTCCATTTGATTGCACCCCTTTGATATAAGGCACCACCATTTTTGAAGTAAGAAAAGGATCTTCTCCCATATATTCGAAGTTACGGCCGTTTAATGGTGATCTGTAGATGTTTACACCAGGTCCTAACAATACATTTTTGTTGCGATAACGTGCTTCTTCACCTAAAGATTTGCCATATAATGAAGCCAATTCTTTATCCCAAGTTGCAGAAAGTGCCGTAAGTGCCGGAAATGCTATACAAGAATCGTTTGTCCATCCTGCCTGATCCCATTCGTCCCATAAAACTTCGGTACGAATTCCATGAGGTCCGTCAGTCATCCAGTTTTCTGGAATTCCTAAACGCGGTACACCTGGCGAACTGAATTTAGACTGCGCATGAATCATGGCAATTTTCTCTTCGGTTGTCATTTTAGAAAGTGCATCTTCTACACGTTCATTAATAGGTTTTTTATCGTCAAGATAAACAGGAACTTTATTTTGCGCATTCAAACCGAATGAACCTAATAAAAGTAAAAGAACAATTGTTTTAACATTTTTAAACATACCACTTAATTTATTAAAGCATTAAAATTTACAATCAAGATACTTATCTATTCAAAAGTATCTTTCAATAATATTGTAAATCTAAAACGATATAGTTTCTGTTTAATTTCTAAACAAAAAAAGTAGTAAAATAAAAAATTAAAAAGCTATATATCAGACATTTAAAACAAATAAAAAAATAAA
>DATEOV010000260.1:0-3693 GCA_035273645.1 Flavobacterium sp.
TATAAAAAAAAATAAAATTTCAAGCTAAAGATCAAAATCTTTTCTCAACTCTTTAATAGCATCTTTAACCTGAGTCTTTACACTTTTGTAGGTCTCGATTATTTCTTTCTTTTTACCTTCTGTTTTGGTCCAAGCTTCTATTTGTAGAATTTCCTCGAATGCCACATTCAATCCCAACAAATCTAATGTTGGTTTCAATTTGTGAGCAAAGGCATAAGTATGTTTGTGATCTTTGTTTTTAATCCCCTCTCCAATTTGCATCAAATCTTCAGGAACTTCTGTAACAAATAAATTCAAAATTTCATTCACAAACTCTGGATCATTATCCGAAAGTGCGTACACTTTTGCTAAATTATATTTTAAAGCCATTATTTTACTTGTATTCTAAATAGTTTTTGTCCTTCTAAAAATCCTTCTAAAACATCATCTGGTTTTACTGCTGCAACTCCTTCTGGTGTTCCCGTAAAAATAATATCCCCAATCTTTAAAGTAAAAAATTGAGAAACATACGATATCAACTCATCAATATTCCACATCATCATGTTGGAATTCCCTTTTTGTACCGTAACATTATTGTTCGTTAATTCAAAAGTAATATTTTCTAACGAAACAAATTGGCTTTTAGGTAAAAATTCTCCAATGACCGCCGAGCCATCAAATGCCTTAGCTTTTTCCCATGGAAGTCCTTTTTCTTTCAATTTTGCCTGTAAATCCCTTGCCGTGAAATCAATTCCAACACTAATCTCATCATAATATTTATGAGCAAATTTAGGCTCAATATACTTTCCTACTTTACTTATTTTTACAATAAGTTCAATTTCATGATGAATATCTTCCGAGAATTCCGGAATTACAAAAGGATGTTGTTTTAATAAAATAGCCGAATCCGGTTTCATAAAAACAACTGGCTCCGAAGGGCGTTCGTTCTTTAATTCCTCAATATGATTGGCATAATTTCTACCGATGCAGATTATTTTCATTTATTTTAAGTTTCTGAGTTACTAAGTTTCTGAGTCTCTCAGAAACTTAGCAACTTACTTCGTATTTAATTTTCTTAATTTTATAGCTGTTAAAACTTTTTTGGTATACAGAGGAAAATCTGCATTTTGAATCCAACTAAAATAACCTGGTTCTGTTTCCAAAATTTTATCGACTTTAGCTCCTTTATGCTTTCCGAAGGTAAAAATCTCTTCATTATCAGCATCAAAAGCTATCATCCCTGCAAAATCGGCTATCTTTTTTCTGGTACTAAACTCAGACAGAGATTTCATATCATTTTCCAATTCCGGATAACGATCCAATTGTGCCATTAGAATTTCATAAGTCGCCATAGTATCTGCTTCGGCTGAATGGGCATTTTCAAGTCCTTTTCCACAGTAAAATTTTAAAGCAGCACTCAAAGTACGCTCTTCCATTTTGTGAAAAATAGTTTGTACATCTACTGAAACTCTATTTTTCATATCAAAATCAACTCCAGCTCTCAATAACTCTTCTGCCAATAATGGTATATCAAAACGGTCCGAATTAAATCCCGCCAAATCACTGTCCTTAATCATATTATAAACCTGAGGAGCCAGTTCGTTAAACGTAGGTTCATTGGCCACTTTTTCATTGCTTATTCCATGAATAGCGGTTGACTGAGGTGGAATTGGAATCGTTGGATTTACCAACCATGTTTTGCTTTCTTTATTTCCGTTTGGAAAAACTTTAAAAACAGATATTTCCACAATTCTATCTTTTCCTATGTCAATTCCTGTAGTTTCAAGATCGAAAAAACAAATTGGCTTATTGAGTTTTAGTTCCATTTTTTGTATTTGAATTGGTACAAATATAAAGATTTGGTATTGATTTCATTTAAAGTCAATCGTAAAAATATCAAAAAAAGAAAACCCGACAAACTATAAAAATTTGTCGGGTCCATTTTCAATTTATTCTGAATTAATAATCTCTATTTACATCAAATGCTTCAAGATATTCAGCTACTCTTTTTACAAAGCTTCCTCCCAACGCACCATCAACTACACGGTGATCATAACTATGAGACAAGAACATTCTTTGACGAATACCTATAAAATCACCTTCTGGAGTTTCAATAACAGCAGGTACTTTACGAATAGCACCTAGCGCTAATATCCCTACTTGTGGCTGATTAATAATTGGAGTTCCGAAAACGCTTCCAAAAGTCCCCACATTAGTAACTGTATAAGTTCCTCCTTGAGTATCGTCTGGTTTTAGTTTCCCCATTTTTGCACGGTTCCCTAAATCATTAACCGCCTTTGCCATTCCTACCAAATTCAATTGATCTGCATTTTTAATAACAGGAACTATTAAATTTCCATTTGGTAAAGCTGCAGCCATTCCAAGATTGATATTTTTCTTTTTAATGATAAAATCACCATCTACAGAAATATTCATACCTGGAAAATCTTTCAGCGCCTTAGCAACAGCTTCCATAAATATAGGAGTAAAAGTCAATTTCTCACCTTCTCTTTTTTCAAAAGCATTTTTAACCTTATCTCTCCATTTTACAATATTAGTAACATCAACTTCTATAAATGATTGTACGTGAGCCGAAGTTTGAACCGAAGCTACCATGTAACCCGAAATCAACTTACGCATTCTATCCATTTCAACAATTTCATCACCTCCATTTACAGAAACAGGCGAAACTGTTTGTGATGGAGTAGCTACTGAAACCACTTTTGGAACTTCAACCGCTTTAGCTGGTGTTACCGCTACTGCTGCAGGTTGAGAACCTCTATTTTTTATATAACCTAAAATATCATCTTTAGTCACACGTCCTTCTTTTCCAGAACCAACAATGCTTTCTAATTCTGCTAAACTTATCCCTTCTTCTTTTGCAATATTTTTTACCAATGGTGAAAAGAACTTATCACTTTCAGAAAAACTAACGGGAGCCGCAACTGATTCTTTAGCTACCTCAACAGTTTTTTGAATTTCCTCAATAATTGCCGGAGCAACTTCTGCACTTGTAGATACAACATCTCCACCCTCTGTTTCAATAATAGCAATGGTTTGTCCCACTTGAACCAAATCGTCTTTTCCAAACAATTTTTCGACAAGAACACCCGAAACCTCCGATGGAACCTCAGAATCTACTTTATCAGTGGCAATTTCCAAAACGGCTTCATCCGCTTCAATTTTTTCGCCAACTTCTTTTAACCAATTTGTGATGGTTGCTTCTGCAACACTTTCTCCCATTTTAGGAAGCTTTAATTCAAATCTTGCCATATTGTTAATCTAAAAGGTGATTTTGATTTTCAGTTTGCGAAATTACTAAAAAATATCAATATAAATTTCACTAAATGTAATTTTTACTTGATTTTTACAATTTCTCCTCTATCATTAAAAGAATCACTTCCAATGATAAAATTTGCGTTTTTGGGAATAATTCTAAATGTAATTCCTTTGTTTCTATGCTTTTCATGAATATTAATGCATTCTTTGAAGGAAACAAACTCATTATCCAGAATAAACTGTGACCCATTTCTTATTGAAATTGATGACAAATTTACCTCTTTTTCTGTTTTCAAATCGAGAAAATCAACCTTTTTTTGGACAAGAAGAGCTATTATTTTTATCAATGCATCAGACTCCGATACGAGTAAATAATTTTTAGGGATAGTTTTAGTTTTAGACCTACCTTGAATTCTTTTGATTGAAGAAAAGAAC
>DATEOV010000261.1:0-2621 GCA_035273645.1 Flavobacterium sp.
GGTAAATCAGGATGTACAAGCGGCAACAGGATGTTCTATTGATTCGTCAGTTGAATTTATCCAAGGTTTAGAAAAAAAATACAATGTTGATCTATTGGATAAAATGAATGTGACCTTCAAGTTAGGAGAACACATTGCACACAAGCCATTGATTGATTTTAAGAAAATGGTAAAAGATAAAGCGGTTACCGAAAATACAATTGTCTTTAATAATTTGGTTAACAATATCGAAGAGTTCAATGAATCTTGGGAAGTTCCTGCAATAGACAGTTGGCATAGCCGATTTTTTTAAATCAATTTACAAAATCAACATGTCCAAATTTTTTCCCTTTTTTGCGTTCTTTTTTTGTTTTTCGATTTCAAATGCCCAAAATTCAGATATAGATCTTTTAGAGAAAATAAATCTGAATCGAAATACTGATCTCGAATCAACAATGTTAGGGATTACCAATAGTGCAATGCCTGTTAGTATTGGCACTCCAGTAATTATTTATGCAGTTGGGTTGATAGAGAAAGATAGTACTACAAAGAAAAAAGCAATTTTCATTGGAGAATCTTTGGCCGCTTCAGTATTCATTTCTTTTGCCTTAAAAAATATCACGAAAAGGGAAAGACCTTATGAAACTTATCCAGAAATAGATAATGTTACAGAAGAAGCCAGTTATTCTTTTCCTTCTGCTCATACTTCATCAGCTTTTGCAACAGCGACATCATTAAGTATGGCTTACCCAAAATGGTATGTTATTGCACCATCTTTTTTATGGGCAGGTGCCGTTGGTTATTCCCGCTTATACCTTGGCGTACACTATCCCACCGATGTTTTGGCAGGGGCAATAGTTGGTAGCGGTTCTGCTTATTTGTGTTATAAATTAAATAAGTGGATTAATAAAAAAAGGGCTCCTCATCAGAAAAAGCTTTGGGAGTAATTATTTAGATACTTAGTTTAAGGAATAGTTATATTATTAAAAAAGGTACAATTCTTCAAATAATAATGCTAATTTTGTTATTGTGAAATTTGTAAACATCATATTATCAATTATCATTTTGACACTTTCCTGTATGCCTTGTGCAGATATGGAAGTAGATAATCTTTCACAAATATCTACAGAATTTGCATCCAATAATGATAATCACTCACATGATAATCAGACCGATTTATGTTCCCCTTTTTGTTCGTGTAATTGTTGTAGTGTACAAGTATTGACGCATTTTCCTATCACAACAATTGATTTTCATATAGTTTGTGGAGTTATCAAAATTGCTTTGCCTTCTTATAAATCGATTCTTTCTTCCAATTTTTTCGGAAGTATTTGGCAACCCCCTCAAATAGTATAATGAAGCCCGAGTAATTTCGGGTTAGAAAGCTGTGGTTTTTCCGCAACATTTAAAAGACACAAGTTGTCTATTTTCTCATTCATTATATTCAAAAAATGTTAGATAAAATCATACAATTTAGTATAAAGAACAAGTTTATTATACTATTATTTACCCTAGCGCTTATTGCTTTAGGAAGTTATTCTGTCAAGAAATTACCTCTTGATGCTTTACCTGATGTAACCAATAATCAGGTACAAATTATTACCACAGCCCCAACATTGGCCAGTCAGGAAGTCGAGCAATTAATTACGTATCCGCTTGAGCAAGCTGTAAAAACGATTCCTAAAGTCATTGAATTAAGGAGTATTTCCCGTTTTGGACTTTCTGTGGTTACGGTTGTTTTTAAAGATGATGCTGATATTTTTTGGGCAAGGGAGCAAATATTTCAACGTTTAAAACAAGCCGAAGATAAAATTCCTTCTTATGCCGGATCTCCTGAACTTGCTCCAATAACAACAGGTCTTGGCGAAATTTATCAATATGATGTTTATGCCAAAAAAGGCTATGAAGATAAATATGATGCAGTCAAATTAAGAACGATTCAGGACTGGATTATTATTCCGCAATTGCAGGGAGTTGAGGGCGTAGCTGAAGTAAGTTCTTGGGGAGGGAAACTCAAACAATATGAAATTGCGGTCGATCCCAATAAATTAAATAGTTTGGGAGTAACCATAACAGATATTTTTGATGCGCTTGAAAAAAACAATCAAAACACCGGAGGTGCTTACATAGAAAAAGACGAATATGCTTATTTTATTCGTGGGGTTGGTATGGCCACAGGTATAAAAGACTTGGAAAATGTCGTGGTTACCAATAGAAATGGTACTCCAATTTTAGTTAGAAATGTAGCTGAAGTGCGTGAAGGTATATCCTTGCGATATGGTGCTTCCACAAAAGACGGAAAAGGTGAAATCGTTTCTGGTTTGGCATTAATGCTAAAAGGGGAGAATTCCAGCGCCGTTGTTGACCGAATAAAAGAACGAATGGTTCAAATTAATAAATCATTACCGGAAGGAGTAGTTGCCGAAGCCTTTATCGACAGAGGAAAATTAGTGGATAATGCCATTGGAACTGTTACAAAAAATCTGCTCGAAGGAGCGTTAATCGTGATTTTTGTATTGATTTTATTTTTAGGTAATCTTCGTGCGGGATTAATTGTTGCTTCTGTAATTCCATTGTCGATGCTTTTTGCGGTCATTTTGATGAATGCTTTTGGCGTAAGCGGAAATCTGATGAGTTTAGGG
>DATEOV010000262.1:0-2606 GCA_035273645.1 Flavobacterium sp.
GTAGCTTTATCTAAATTAAAGCTTGACATTCTTTGTTTTAAATAATCATCAGCCATCAAGCCTTTCAAAGGTATTTTTACAAAATCGGGATCTCCTAGAAAATAGCTTCTGTCTGCATAAGCTCGACGCTCGGCTTCTACAATTACCTGAATTGATTCATCTGAATTGTGCCCCATTTTGGATAAGTCATAAGGCTCAATCATTTTTAAAATTTGTGCCAAACAAATACCGCCGCTACTTGGAGGTGACATCGAAATAATTTTTAAATCTTTGTATTTAAAGGATAGGGGAGTTCTCCATTTGGCTTCATATTTTGCCAAATCTTCCATTGTGATTATGGCACCTTTTCCTTGAAGATATTTTATCAAGGTTTTGGCTGTTTGCCCTTTGTAAAACTCATTTTTTCCATTCTTGGCAATTCTTTTTAGCGTTGCTGCCAAAACGGGATATTTAATAGTATCGTTTTGCTTATAAATTGCGGCAAATTTGGTGTTTTCTCCATTGACCTTAATAATAGCAGCTCTATAATCATTTAGTCTTTTTTCTTGTCTTTGAGTAACAATCACACCTTTTTCGGCTAAAGCAATAACAGGTTTCAAAATTTCTGACATTGGCATTGAACCGTATTTTTTATGAACTGCAAAAACACCGGCTATAGTGCCGGGAACGCCAATTGCCAGTGGACTTTCGGTGCTTTTTCCTTTTATTACTTTTCCGTCTTTGTCTAGAAACATATTTTTGGAAGCTGCCAAAGGTGCTTTTTCTCTGTAATCTAAAGAACCTATTTCACCATTTGCTTTGCGAAAGACCATAAATCCTCCTCCTCCAAGGTTTCCTGCATAGGGATAAGCTACTGCCAAAGCCAATTCTGTGGCTACCATGGCATCAAAAGCATTTCCACCTTTTAGCATAATTTCCGCTCCAATTTTGGAAGCTTCTTCCCGAGCCGAAACGACCATGGCTTTTTCTGCAATAAGGCCTGTGGTTTTTGTAACGCTTGTTTGTGAGAAACTATTCAAACAAATGAATAGTATAAAAATATATGCTTTTTTCATTTTCTTAAATCAATTAATATCCAGCTGCGTTATTATCTCCTCTTTTATCGGCACCGCCTTCTAATTTACCACTTGGAAGTACCAAGATAGCATCAACTTCACCAATAATTTGGTTGTTTTTTTCATTGATGATGTAGCCTTTCTTTTTTAAATCTTCCAATAATGATTTTGAAAAAGAATTCGGTTCAAAAACAATTTCATCAGGTAGCCATTGATGATGAAAACGTGGTGCATTGACTGCTTCTTGCATGCTCAAGTTAAATTCGTAAACATTTAATATAGTTTGTAAAACAGAAGTTATAATAGTGGATCCTCCTGGAGTTCCAACGACCATAAAGAGTTTTCTATTTTTCTCTACAATAGTTGGAGACATCGAGCTCAACATTCTTTTTTCGGGTGCAATGCTATTGGCTTCAGTTCCTGTTAAACCATATAAATTGGGTACTCCGGGTTTAGCGCTAAAATCATCCATTTGATTGTTTAGAAAGAATCCCAGTTCATCACAGTATATTTTAGAGCCATAATTATCATTTAAAGTTGTCGTTGCCGAAACTGCATTTCCCTTGGAATCTATTATGGAATAATGGGTTGTCTGCTTGCTCTCATAACCTTGAATTGTACCATGAGCAACATCAGAAGATTTTGTGGCTTTATCAAATGAAAAATTACTCATTCTATTTTTTAAATAGGTTGAATCTTGTAGTTCTTTCATTGGAAGTTTTATAAAATCAGGATCTCCTAAAAAATAATTTCTATCGGCATAGGCTCTTCTTTCAGCCTCGGTAACTACTTGGATGGCTTTTATACTATTATGTCCCATTTCGGCAAGATCAAAAGGTTCAATCATTTTCATAATTTGGTTCAAACAAATACCGCCACTGCTTGGAGGAGACATAGAAGTTATTTTTAAATCTTTGTATTTAAAAGTGATTGGAGTTCTCCATTTTGCTCGGTATTTAGTCAAATCATCAAGGGTAAAAAGGCCTCCTTTTTTTGCGATAAAAGAAACTAATTTCTGTCCAGTTTCACCTTTGTAAAATTCATCTTGACCATTTTTTGAAATTCGTTTCAATGTTTCGGCCAAAGCCAAATATTTAATAGTGTCACCAACTTTATATACTTTCGAAAATAAACTATTTGGTCCATTCGCTTTTACAAATGAAGCTCTGTAATCTGCTAGACTTTGTGCTTGAAATTGGGTAACTACAACACCTCTTTCTGCCAAAGCAATTACAGGTTTTAAAATTTCGCCAATAGGTAAAGAACCATATTTTCTATGTACTTCAAATACCCCGGCAATTGTTCCTGGAATTCCAGAAGCCAAAGCTGTTTCGGTGCTTTTACCTTCAATAACGTTTCCTTTTTCATCCAGATACATATCTTTTGATGCTGATAAAGGTGCTTTTTCTCTGTAATCTAGAGCACCCGTCTCACCATTGGCTTTTCTGAAAACCATAAATCCTCCACCGCCAATATTTCCTGCTTGTGGGTGGCTTACCGCCAATGCCAATTCGGTGGCAACCATAGCATCAAAAGCATTTCCGCCTTTGT
>DATEOV010000263.1:0-2962 GCA_035273645.1 Flavobacterium sp.
TACGACATAAACAAATTATTTTATATTTGCATCAGAAAAAAAAATCAAAAAACAATTTATAATATTATGGCTAAAATAAAATTAGAATACCTTTGGTTAGATGGTTATGAACCAACACAAAATTTAAGAAGCAAAACTAAAGTTGAAGAGCACGAAAATTTTCAAGGAACTTTAGAAGAAATAGGAAACTGGTCTTTTGATGGTTCATCTACAAGACAAGCTGAAGGTGGTTCATCTGACTGTTTGTTAGTACCTGTTGCTATTTATCCAGATCCAACTCGTATCAATGGTTACCTAGTAATGACTGAAGTTATGAATGCAGATGGTACAGCTCATTCATCAAATGGTAGAGCAACTATCGAAGATGACGGAGATTTCTGGTTTGGATTCGAACAAGAATACTTCATCATGGATACTAAAACTTTATTGCCATTAGGTTTCCCAATTGGAGGTTACCCTGCACCACAAGGAATGTACTACTGTTCAGTAGGTGGTAAAAATACACACGGAAGAAAATTAGTTGAAGAGCATGCTGATCTTTGTATCGCTGCAGGAATCAACTTTGAAGGAATAAATCAAGAGGTTGCTTGTGGACAATGGGAATTCCAATTGTTCGCACAAGGAGCTAAAAAAGCAGGTGATGAAATCTGGGTTGCTAGATATTTATTAGACCGTTTGACTGAAAAATATGGTTACTATATTGAGTACCACCCAAAACCACTAGGAGATACTGACTGGAATGGTTCTGGAATGCACGCAAACTTCTCTAACAATGTATTAAGAACTTGTGGTTCTCAAGAAATTTACGAGAAAATCTGTGAGGCTTTCCGTCCTGTAACTGCTGAGCACATTGCTGTTTATGGAGCTTACAACGACCAACGTTTGACTGGTAAACACGAAACTGCTTCTATCCACGATTTCTCTTATGGAGTATCTGATAGAGGATGTTCAATACGTATTCCTTTAATGACTGTTCAAAAAGGATGGAAAGGATGGCTAGAAGATAGAAGACCAGCATCTAACGGTGACCCATACAAAATTGCTGCAAGAATTATCAAAACTGTAAATTCAGCATTATAATTTTAAGCAAATCAAAACCAAAAAGTGCCTTCGTAATTGAAGGCACTTTTTTTATTGAAACAAATTACTGTACCTTTATTGACTAATAGCTACAAATTAAAAAATCAAATTTTAAATTTGAGACACATTAAAAAAAGATACCATTATGATCGTTTGGATATTATTTCTTACACTGATATTTATATTTCTCGCTCTTGATTTGGGAGTATTTAACAAAGACCCACATATCATCAGCACCAAAGAAGCCAGTAAATGGACCGCTGTTTGGTTTACTTTGTCAATGCTTTTCTCTGGGGTTGTTTATTGGTTATATTCCACCGATTATGTATTAAATCCAGACCAATTAAAACCTTCTGTTGCAGCAATGAAATTCATAACAGGATACCTGATTGAATTATCATTAAGTATTGACAATATATTTGTAATCGCTTTGATTTTTGCTTCTTTCAAAATACCAAAAAAATACCAACACCGAGTTCTATTTTGGGGCATATTGGGAGCAATTGTTTTTAGGGGGGTGATGATTTACTTTGGTGTCTTGTTGATTCAAAGATTTTCCTGGACTTCTTATGTTTTTGGGGCATTTCTTTTATTTACGGCCATCAAAATGCTATTCACCTCAGAAGATGAAGAAGAATTTAATCCTAAAAAATCTTTAATTTATAAAATTTTAGGCAAAATAATTCCAATTTCTACACATACTAACAAAGATCATTTTTTTATAAAAACCGAAAAAGGCAATGCAGCTACACCTTTATTTGTAGCGTTAATAGTCATTGAAGTAATGGATGTCGTTTTTGCTGTTGATAGTGTCCCTGCTATTTTAGCCATTACCGCCGATCCTTTTTTAGTATTTAGTTCCAATATTTTTGCGATATTAGGATTGCGTTCCCTATACTTTTTCCTTGCCAATATGCTTGAGAAATTTAGTCATCTGGAATATAGTTTGATTGCAATTTTGAGCTTTGTCGGGTTGAAAATGCTATTACATGATTACATAGAAATTCCTGAATGGGCATCCTTAGGCTTTATTGCTTTGACACTTATTATTGGCGTGATTGTCTCTTTACAAATAAGCAAAAAGGAAACCACTAAAAAAGAAAAACAACAAAAGCACTAACACATTTTTCATTATTTGTTCATCCACAAATAAGAATTAGATAACTAAGCATAAAAAAAGGGAATCTTACGATTCCCTTTTTTATAAATTTCAAAGTTTTATTGTATGTCTATTTTCTGAATTTGACTTTCTTTAATATTCAACTTACTAACAACATCTAAATAATTAGTTTTATTAACAGATGCAGCAAAATCAGCTGGTACTACAACAATTCTAAATATTTGTTCCGTTCTAAATTCACTCGGAACAGTTCCAAGGTCATTCCCGTTCAAATAAATATCCACATAACTATAAGTAAAATTAAAGTTAAAAGAAAAATCTCTTGTTCCATCATCAAAATAATAGGTTTCCGGTAAAAATTCCCAAACTGCTTGATTATTTACTACATCTCCTAAACGATACACTAACACTACATCAGAATCAAACAAAAGTGCATTTACAGGAAAATTAAATCTAACTTTAAAATTATTATTTGCAGTAAAATTGTAATAATTACTAGATGTATTTTCATAAACAACACCAAGTAATCCATCTGCTCCATCTTGCCCAGGAATCCCAGGAGGTCCTTCAGGTCCAGTACATCCTTGAAAACCAAACATTCCTATAACTGCCAAAAGTGTAATTATTTTTTTCATTTTTTTTATGTTTTAAAGTTCTATAAAGGTATTTCAAAAATCAAGCCAAAAAAATTATTTTTTCAGAATTTCATTCAAAATAATTCAATAAATTTTTGCTTATCAAAACAATAAATTGTCAAAACCC
>DATEOV010000264.1:0-10679 GCA_035273645.1 Flavobacterium sp.
TATTCTGTCTTTTTTAAACATTTTGCAGTGATTTTGTTACTCTGTATTATTGACTTTTAAATAGGCTGAATTATTCATAAAAAACATTGCGTCCACTGTTTTAAAAATTTAAATTTGCACAATATTAAATTACACATGAAATATACAACACGAAAAAGCGCTATTCTTTTATTAAGTGACGGAACCATATTCCACGGTAAATCAATTGGGATAAGCGGAAAAACTTTTGGGGAAGTTTGTTTTAATACAGGTATGACTGGATACCAAGAGATTTTTACAGATCCTTCTTATTTTGGTCAATTAATGGTTGCAACAAATGCTCATATTGGAAATTATGGGGTAAATGACAAAGAAGTTGAATCTAGTAGTATAAAAATTGCTGGTTTGATTTGTAAAAATTTTAGTTTTAATTATTCTAGAGTTGATTCATCAGGTAGTTTAGAAGATTATTTTGCTAAACAAAATTTGATATGTATCTCAGATGTGGATACACGTGCATTAGTAAGTTACATACGTGATAATGGTGCTATGAATGCTGTTATTTGTACAGATGATACGCCCATTGAAGAATTGAAAAAACTTTTAGCTGATGTGCCAGACATGAAAGGATTAGAGTTAGCCTCTAAAGTGTCTACACTTGAGCCATATTTTTACGGAGATAAAAATGCAACGTATAAAATTTCAGCTTTAGATTTAGGGATAAAGGAAAACATTTTACGAAATTTAGCTAAAAGAGACTGTTACATTAAAGTTTTCCCATATAATGCTGCTTACGCAGAATTAGCTTCTTTTAATCCAGATGGTTTTTTCTTGTCTAACGGTCCTGGGGATCCAGATCCATTGGATAGTGCTATAGAAGTAGCTAAAGAGATTATTCAAAATAATAAACCTTTATTCGGTATTTGTTTGGGGCATCAAGTTATCGCCTTGGCAAATGGTGTTTCAACATACAAAATGTTTAATGGACATAGAGGAATTAATCATCCTGTAAAAAACATAATAACAGGTAGAGGAGAAATTACTTCTCAAAACCATGGTTTTGCAGTAAATAAGGAAGAGCTAGATAATCACCCTGATTTAGAAATTACACATTTGCATTTGAATGATGGAACTGTAGCAGGTATGAGAATGAAAAACAAAAATTGTTTTTCTGTTCAATATCATCCGGAAGCAAGTCCAGGACCGCACGATTCTTCTTATCTTTTTGATCAGTTTATTGAAAATATCAAATCTGTATAAGACTAAAACGTTATCGTTAATAAATAAAAGTATATTAACGTTTTTGAAATAAAGACTTGTGATTTTTTTTACTTAATTTTGAGTAAAATACAAATTAATAACATAAAAAATAAGAATAATGAGTATTATTGTTAAAATTCACGCAAGACAAATTTTCGATTCAAGAGGAAATCCTACAGTAGAAGTAGATGTAGTAACAGAAAACGGAGTTTTAGGAAGAGCGGCTGTTCCATCAGGAGCATCAACTGGTAAATTCGAAGCTGTTGAGTTACGTGACGGAGGAAAATCTTTTTTAGGGAGAGGTGTTTTAAAAGCCGTTGAAAATGTAAATACTAAAATTGCTGAAGAATTAGTTGGAACATCAGTTTTTGAACAAAACTTGATTGACCAAGCAATGATTGATTTGGATGGTACACCAAATAAAGCAAACTTGGGAGCAAATGCTATTCTTGGAGTTTCTCTTGCTGTTGCAAAAGCGGCTGCTAATGAATTAGGATTACCTTTATATAGATATGTAGGAGGTGTTTCTGCAAATACACTACCAGTTCCTATGATGAATATCATCAATGGAGGTTCACATTCTGATGCGCCTATCGCATTTCAAGAATTTATGATTTTCCCAGTAAAAGCAACTTCTTTTACTCATTCTATGCAAATGGGGACTGAGATTTTTCACAATCTTAAAAAAGTATTGCACGATAGAGGTTTGAGTACTGCTGTTGGTGATGAAGGAGGATTTGCTCCAAACTTAGCTGGCGGAACTGAAGACGCTTTAGATACTATCAAATTGGCAGTTGAAAAAGCAGGTTATTCTTTTGGAGATGAAATTATGGTGGCTTTAGACTGTGCTGCATCAGAATTTTATGTTGATGGAAAATACGATTATTCTAAATTTGAAGGACCAACTGGAAAAATTAGAACTTCTGCCGAACAAGTAGATTATTTAGCTGAATTAGCATCTAAATATCCAATTATCTCGATTGAGGATGGGATGGATGAAAATGACTGGGATGGATGGAAACTATTGACCGAAAAAATCGGTGATAAAGTTCAATTAGTTGGAGATGATTTGTTTGTGACTAATGTAGAGCGTTTGTCAACTGGAATTGAAAAAGGAATTGCAAATTCAATCTTGATAAAAGTAAATCAAATTGGTACTTTGACTGAAACAATTGCAGCTGTTAATATGGCTAAAAATGCTGGTTATACATCTGTAATGTCTCACCGTTCTGGAGAGACAGAAGACAATACAATTGCTGATTTAGCAGTTGCATTAAACTGTGGTCAAATCAAAACTGGATCTGCTTCACGTTCTGATCGTATGGCAAAATACAATCAATTATTAAGAATTGAAGAGGAATTAGGGAATTCTGCATATTTTCCTGGAAAAAAGGCATTCAAAATAAAGTAATTGTAATGAATTTGTAGTAATTGAGCCATTCATCTATGATGAATGGCTTTTTTATTGAATTTTTAACAAATTCAATGTTCAATTAGTTTTTAATTTAATGTGGAATTCCTTAGATTTGGTAAATTATAAATTAAATTTTATTTCATAAAAAAATATGTCAAAAATAGCAATATTAGAAATTGATGGCAATAAATTTGAGCTTCCCGTAATTGTAGGGAGTGAAAATGAGGCTGCTGTTGATATTAGTAAATTACGAGATATGTCAGGCGTTATTACTCTTGATCCAGGTTATAAAAATTCTGGTTCTTGTAAAAGTGAAATTACCTTTTTGGATGGTGAACTTGGAATTTTACGTTATAGAGGGTATTCAATTGAAGAATTAGCTGAGAAATCTCATTTTTTAGAAGTTTCATATTTAATAATTTTTGGAGAATTGCCCTCTACGGAAAGATTAGAGCAATTTGAAAATGACATTCGAAGATTCACTATAGTTAGTGAAGAAATGAAAATTATTTTGGATGGTTTTCCAAGAACAGCCCACCCTATGGGAGTGTTATCTTCTTTAACAAGTGCTTTGACTGCTTTTAATCCTAAGTCGGTAGATGCGGATAATGAAAAAGAAATGTATGATGCAGTTTGTAAAACTATTGCTAAATTTTTAGTTATTGCTACTTGGACTTATAGAAAAAGTATGGGATATCCTTTGAATTATTATGATAATACAATAGGGTATGTTGAGAACTTTATGAATTTAATGTTTAAGTTACCTAATGGACCTTACAGTGCAAATCCTATTGTTATAGATGCATTGGATAAATTATTTATTCTTCATGCTGACCACGAACAAAACTGTTCTACATCGACTGTAAGAATGGTAGGTTCTTCACATGCTGGTCTTTTTGCTTCGATATCTGCAGGGGTGTCTGCTTTATGGGGACCATTGCACGGTGGTGCAAACCAAGCTGTGCTTGAAATGTTAGAAGAAATTCACGCTACAGGAGGTGATGCAGATAAGTATTTAGCGAAAGCCAAAGATAAAAATGACCCTTTCAGATTGATGGGATTTGGTCATAGAGTTTATAAAAACTTTGATCCTAGAGCGAAAATAATCAAGAAAGCGGCTGATGAAGTTCTTGCAACTTTAGGAGTAAATGATCCTATTCTTGAAATTGCTAAAAAATTAGAAGTTTCTGCATTGAAAGATGAGTATTTCAAATCAAGAAATTTATACCCGAATGTTGATTTTTATTCTGGGATTATTTATAGAGCTTTAGGAATTCCAACTGATATGTTTACTGTATTATTTGCAATTGGTAGATTACCAGGTTGGATAGCTCAATGGAAAGAAATGAGAGAAAACAAAGAGCCAATAGGAAGGCCAAGACAGATATATACAGGTTATCCTTTGAGAGAATATGTTAAATCATAAATCTTAAAATAGTTTATTAAAGCTTCACTTTACGGTGGAGCTTTTTTTTTTATCTTTGGCAAAAGTTATAAAAATGCTAGAATTAAACATAAAAAATGAGACCTCAAAATTGAGGGTAGTGGTGTTGGGTTCTGCTGTTAATAATGGTCCGATACCAACGGCTGAAGAGGCTTATGATCCTAAATCGTTAGAGCATATTTTAGCAAATACCTACCCAATAGAGGCTGATATGGTTATTGAAATGGAGGCCTTTAATTCAGTGTTTCAAAAATATGGAGTAACTGTTTTACGTCCAGAAATGATCGGAAATTACAATCAGATATTTACAAGAGATATTGGTTTTGTAATAGATGACACTTTTGTAAAATCAAATATTTTACCGGATCGCGAACGTGAATTGGATGCTATTCAATATGTAATTGATCAAATGAATCCTAAAAAAGTTGTTCGTCCTCCCGAGGAAGTTCATATTGAGGGTGGCGATGTAATGCTTTGGAATGATTATATTTTTGTTGGGACTTATAAAGGGAGTGACTATGCTAGTTATATAACTGCAAGAACCAATAAGCAAGGTGTGAATTTTTTAAAAGATTTATTTCCGAATAAAATTGTAAAAGATTTCGATTTGGTTAAATCAAGAATTGAAGCTCGAGATAATGCTTTGCATCTTGATTGTTGCTTTCAGCCAGTAGGAATAGACAAAGGGATTATATACAAAAGAGGATTTAGAGAAGAAGCAGATTACATGTTTCTTGTAAATCTTTTTGGGGAAGAAAACTTGTTTCATATTACTCGTGATGAAATGTATAATATGAATTCCAATGTATTTTCGATAGATACGAATGTTGTTGTTTCTGAAAAGAATTTTACAAGATTAAATAATTGGCTAAGGGCTAATGGGTTTACAGTAGAAGAAATTCCGTATGCCGAAATTGCAAAACAAGAAGGATTATTACGATGTTCTACTTTGCCATTAATAAGAGATTAACAATTCGTTTTGGGTTTTATTGTTTAACTTTAGACAATTGATTTTTGGAACGATAAAACTATAAGAATATGAAACAAACAACAAACTCCATTTTGATGATTCGGCCTGTTGCATTCCGTATGAATGAGCAAACGGCAGTGAATAATTATTATCAAAAAGTTTTAGATGGTCTTTTGCCAGCAACAGTAAATGCAAAAGCGCAACAGGAATTTGATGTTTTTGTTGAGAAGCTTCGCTCAGTTGGAGTTGATGTAACGGTGGTTGATGACAAGGAAAATTCAGACACACCAGACAGTATTTTTCCGAACAATTGGATTTCTTTTCATGAGAATGGGGATGTAGCGTTATATCCTATGTTTGCTGAAAATCGTCGTCTAGAACGTCGCGAAGATATTTTAGATACTTTGGAAGAGAAAGGATTTATAATAGATAATATTATGGATTATACTTCTGCAGAGGAAGATGGTTTTTTCTTGGAAGGAACGGGAAGTTTATTATTGGACAGAGAGAATGGAAAGGCTTATTGCGCACTTTCTCCAAGAGCTGATGAAGAATTGTTTATTGAGTTTTGTGAAGATTTCGAATTTACGCCTGTAATTTTTGAAGCTTTTCATACTGTTAATAATGAACGAAAGTTGATTTATCATACCAATGTAATGATGTGTCTTGGTGAGACTTTTGCTGTTATTTGTGCGGATTGTATAGATGACAAAAAAGAACGAAAAATGGTTCTTGAAAGTCTTAAAGGTGACGAAAAAGAAATCATTTTAATTACTGAGGAGCAAGTGAATAATTTTGCAGGAAATATGCTTGAAGTAAAAGGCGCCGATGATAGAAGGTATTTGGTAATGAGTGCTTCGGCTCATCAAAGTTTGACCAAAAAACAAATTGCTCAATTAGAGGAGCATGTGACGATTTTGAGTTCAAGTTTAGATACTATCGAAGCTTGTGGCGGTGGAAGTGCCCGTTGTATGATGGCAGAGATTTTCTTGCCGAGAGAATAAAAATATAAATTATTAAAATAAAAAAATCCAAATTCGAATAGCTAGAGCTAATTAGAATTTGGATTTTTTTATTGATAATTTTTCGAATTACATCAAGTTACCTTTTATAATATTGATAAGGGCGCTTACAATGTATTGAATACCAATTGCAATAACTATAAAGCCAACAATTCTTGAAATTGCTACAATACCAGATGCACCAAGTATTTGGGCCAGGTAATGTGCGCTTCTTAGGATTATAAAAATTGCAATAGCGATTGAAAGTATTGCTAGTGATGCAATTATAAGTTCGTTAGTGGAATTATGTTCTTGGTAAAATGCAATTAATAAGGAAATAGAACCAGGACCAGCAAGCATTGGAATAGCCAATGGTGTTAAAGCAATGTCATTTCGCTTTTGAGCATCGGTTTCTATCTTTTTATTGATTCCTCTTTTTTTGTTGAATTTCCCCGAAAGTAATGAAAAACCAGAACTCACAATTATTAAACCACCTGCAATTCGGAGGGAATCAATGCTAATGCCAAAAAAACTCAAAACATATTTACCTATAAAAAACGAAATGATAAGGATCAAAAATACATTTATGGAAGTCCATAATGAAATTCTTGAACATTCTTGTTTGGAATCGCCTTGAGTTAGACCTACAAATATTGGAACGGTTCCTATGGGATTTAAAACAGAAAATAATGCAACAAATAAGTAAATAAATAAATCCATTCAGTTTTGGTTTTTGATTGTAAAATTACGAATTTATGTATAAATAAGTTTAAACAAGAGTTATCTAATTGTTTATTTCAATAAATGGTGGAACCAATTACAGAATTAATTAAAAGATGTAATGGTTATTTCTAGGTTTGGGGCAACTATTTAGTTAGTCCTTAATCCTTTTTGATTACTTTTGCAGCTTATATTGATTTAAAATGACAAAAAATAAAAAAACCTTAGTTCTTGGAGCAACTGCAAAACCAGAAAAAGCAGCTTTCAAAGCTATTGAAATGTTAGTTGCCAAAGGACATTCGGTACTTGCTTTAGGACAAAATACGGGAGAAGTAGCGGGAATTAAAATAAACACCAAAGCTATTCCGGTTAAAAATATTGATACCATTTCGCTATACATAAATCCGTCACGTCAAAGGGATTATTATAATTATATTGTCGATGCTAAGCCCAAACGTGTCTTGTTTAGCCCGGGAACCGAGAATCCTGAATTTTATCAATTGCTGGAATTGAATAATATAAAGTACGAGGAAGCCTGTACATTGGTTTTGTTGACATTAAATAAATATTAATTTTTTTTTTGGATCTATTTCCAGCTGTCCGCTATATCTTTTTTTCTCTTTTGAAAAAAAGAAAAAAAGGATGCCGCTTCCATCTGGGATAAGCTATAACAATCTAAAATTTTAATTGAAACAATTTGATTTTTTGGAAATATAGGTATTAGCTTAGTGTAAAAAAGAGCTGTCTTTGTTTATTTAAAAACAGAGGTATTCTCTTTTAAAATAGATTCGATTTTCTAAATGGCAGTTTGTCAAATTGCTTACTTTTGTATCCATGGAATTTTCTTCAAAACTAATAGAGAAAGCAGTTAATGAAATGGCTCAATTGCCAGGAATTGGTAAAAGAACCGCCTTGCGATTAGTTCTGCATATTTTAAAGCAACCCAAAGAACAGGCTGCTTTTTTAGCTCAAGCATTAGTCACAATGCGTGAGGAAATAAAATATTGCAATAGTTGTCATAACATATCAGATAGTGAAGTTTGCGAGATTTGTGCCAATCCAAGTAGAAATCATCAAATTATTTGTGTTGTAGAGGATATTAGAGATGTAATGGCAATCGAAAACACAGGTCAATTTAGAGGAATCTATCATGTTTTAGGAGGTAAAATTTCACCTATTGATGGAGTAGGGCCTAGTCAACTTACTATTTCTAAGTTGGTAGAGAAAGTAAAGTTAGGTCAAGTCAAAGAGATAATATTTGCTTTAAGCTCAACAATGGAGGGTGACACAACCAATTTTTATATTTATAAACAAATTGCCGATTTGTCGGTAATAGTATCAACAATAGCAAGAGGAATTGCAGTTGGAGATGAATTAGAATACGCAGATGAAGTGACTCTAGGGCGAAGTATATTGCAAAGAGTACCTTTTGAAAAATCACTAAAAACCAATTAGGTAGTTTATTAAGCTTGACGCTTTTTTTAATACTAATTGAAAAACTATATTTGTTACTAAATTAACACGAATGAACAAACGTTTAGTCTTTATTTTTTTATTTATCAGTATGTTATTTGCATCCTGTATTCCAGTAAAGGATTTGGTTTATCTTCAAAAAAAAGATAATTCTTCCAATGAAGGGCCAGTTGTAATGGTAGAATCAAAACCGTATCGTTTGCAAACACATGATGTTTTAAGTATCACTATTAAAGCCTCAGACCCAAAACTAGTAACTATTTTTAATCCAACTGCTACTGGTGCTGAAACAGACCAATCTGAGTCAGGTTTGTATTTTGATGGATTCACTATAGATGATCACGGTAACATCAGAATTCCAGTTTTAGGGGAGATGAATGTTATGGGATTTACTCTAGAGGAAGTACGTGTTAGTATTGAAAAAAGATTGTTGGCTGATTATTTTAAAGATAATGCCAGTATTTTTGTAGTGGTTAAATTAGCTGGTTTTCGATATACCATTAATGGAGAAGTAAGCAGTACGGGGACAAAAACTTTGTTTCAGGAAAAAGTAAATATAATGGAGGCTATTGCCAATGCGGGTGATATAACCACAACAGGGGATAGAAAAGCAGTAACTATTATCAGACAAACTCCAAATGGAACCGAGATGAAGGATTTGGATTTAACCAACATTAATGTAATGAATTCACCGTATTACTTTTTGCAGCCTAACGACTATATTTATGTAAAACCGCTTAAGCAAAAAACGTGGGGAACCGGTAGTACAGGGATTCAATCTTTGACAACCATTATTACACTATTGTCTTTAGTTAGTACCACTTATTTGTTACTTAAAAAATAAAATCAATTTTCCAATATGTTAGATATTAAAGATTTTTCGGTTTTTGAAAATCAGCCCAGTTTTGATTTTAAGGGTTTTTTAATAAAGATATTAAGTTATTGGAAATGGTTTTTACTATCTGTAGTTTTTGCATTAATGATTGCGTATCAGGTCAATATACGCAAAGAAAAAATTTACGGAATCGAAACCCTGATTTCGGTTAAGGAAGAAACTAATCCACTTTTTACATCCAGTACCAACTTGGTTTTTAATTGGGGTGGTGCTTCGGATCAAATGCAGACAATCTCCACCACTTTACAGTCCCGCTCACACAATGAGATGGTGGTAGATAAATTACAATTTTATATTGATTATTTAGTGCAAGGAGAATACAATCTTGTAGATGCTTATGGAGCCATTCCATTTCGTCTAGAGATTGATAAAAAAGAGGGACAATTATCAGGAAATCTAATCGGGATTAAATTTATTAGTGAAAATGAATATGAGTTGAGAATCCCCTTTGAAGGAACATCTGTATCACTGATTCATTATTCTGATAATAGCCACAGCAATACATCAGTTGTTGAGGGAGAATTTGTAAAAAGATGCAAAGTTGGTCAAAAAGTATCTTTGCCTTTTTTGAATTGGAAATTGCAAATTAATGACAATCCAGGCTTGTATAAAGGGAATGAATACTTTGTAAGATTCAATGACTTTGACGGTACAGTTTCGAATTATAGAAATATAAATGTTAAAACTGATGATAAAGGAAGTTCTATAATCACTTTGGGAATGCAGGGTACCAATAAAGCCAGAATGGTTGAGTACCTAAATTCTACAGTCAAAATGTTGATGAAAAGACAGCTGGATAATAAAAACCTGTTTGCAACGAATACTATAAATTTTATTGACAGTACACTTGTTGCAATGGAATCTCAGTTAAAAAAAACGGGAGACGAGCTAAAATCTTTTAGAAAAGGCAAAAATATTTTTGAGGTTGAAGGAAATGGAGGCGCTAAGTTTTCGGATAAGATTCTCGATTTTGATGTAGAGAAAGATGCAGTAAATAGAAAAATAACTTATTATAATTCTTTAAAATCATATTTAAAAAATAGTGTAGATTATTCTAAATTGCCAGCACCTTCAGTGGCAGGAATTGAAGAGCCTAATATTGTCGTCAACGTATCTAAGCTCATAGCACTTTCTACTCAAAGATCTGAGATGGCTTATGCTGTAAAAAGTGAAAAAATATTCCGAGATTTTGACAATCAGATGGAAGCTATTAAAAATGTTTTATTGGAAAATATAACTACGGCTAAATCATCTTTGCAATATGATTTGGCAATGGTTGAAAGTAAAATTAACGAAACAGAAAGTAAAATTAAGAACCTTCCGGACGATCAGCAAGAATTGATTAAGATCAAAAGGAAATACGATTTGAATGATAATATCTATAGTACATTTTTGCAAAAAAGAAGTGAGGCTGATATTGTAAAAGCCGCAAATCTATCAGACATTCATTTTATAGATCCAGCAAAAGATATTGGAGGAGGACAGATAGGGCCTAAGACTGGCGTGAATTACATTTTGGCAAT
>DATEOV010000265.1:0-6830 GCA_035273645.1 Flavobacterium sp.
TTATTGTACATTCCTTTAAATGAAAAAGGAGAAAGAGCTGGACATCCATTCAAGGCTTCCTTATTTGGTAAAAATGCTGGGCTTCCAATTTTGGAATTGCATTTTGAAAAATCCAAAGAAGCCTTGAAAAATCATACAGCAAAATTATCCATTAAAGCTGCCGTTGCAATTGCCATACAATCTACAGATGATGAAAAGAACTTCAAGAAGCATTTAGCAGAACAGGGGATTAACGTAATTGTTCGCAGAAATGATACCAGACGCATTTATGGTATCACGTTTATTGACCAAAATTCCAGAACAGTTTGGAACGGATCACAGTTGGGAAAAGAATTTTCTGCCAATATCTTTAATGACTATTGGAACAATAATATTAAACCGGAAATAAAAGAGCCTGTTGAGGCTCAACCGAAAATATCAATTTTAAAAGATTCGGAAGCTTTGACTGCTGAAAAACCTCATCATTTATTTGACTTCCTTAATACCGATAATCACAAGGACGGTTTGATTGAAGCATTGGGTAGTTTGCTTCCCGAAGCACAGCGAGAAGATTACGAAGAACAGGATTTTACCAATAAAATGAAAAAGAAAAGAAAACGTAAGAGCGGTCAGTAGGTTTTGTTGTTTATTATGAACTCCTAATTACAAAGACACTTTCAATCCCAATGCATAGCTCCAATACAAAATCTTGGGAACTGTTGTTGGTGTCTTGAACTGATAAATACCATAGACATATGCTGAAAAAATTAGAAATGCTCCCCAACTCAGTCCAATACACAATATACCTTGTCGTTCTGTCAGATTGAACATAGCAACAACAAATGATTTTACTATAAATGCGGGAACAATACAGCATACTAACACACAGATTACCCACGGTAATATCCATAACTTCCTGTTCTTTGCCTGCAAACCAATGATAGTTCCTTTAAAGAAATAAATGATGCAGAAAATAAGGTAAGTAAATAAAAGGGAGAAACCCCAAATTTTAAATTTGTCGGTTTCTTCTCCCCAGAACTTTTGAGATATTAAAAATCCGCCATAAAGAAACATGCCAAAAATAACAGCTATTTTTAACACGAAAATAAAACCCTCAGCTACCACAAACATTAGTCCTGTAGCAGAATCACTTTCTTCTCTTTTCCGAGCTATATATTCATCTTCACTTTCTCCAGAATCAGCATCAAGATTATTCCAATTCATATTATTTTCCTTTAATATTGATTATCAAATTGATGAGGTAACCCAAAAAAAATTCAAGAGTATAAATTTAATAAAAAATCGTTATAAAATGTGAATCTGATTGGAACCAATTAGCACCAAACGCTGTCACGCACCGCAAATGCCTGCCACTTTTTTATAACCACTCTACTCAGCCTTTAAATTAACGTCCGAATATTTAATATTTTGAAAATGCAAGGAGAAGACGATTTAAGAGGTTTAGCCAAGATTATGGCATTTATGAGAGCGGTAAGTATACTAATTGTGCTGATGCACTTTTACTGGTTCTGTTATGGCTTCTTTTTACAAAGGGGCTGGACACTAGAGGTAGTCAATAAAATATTGGAAAACTTTGAACGTACGGCGAGCTTGTTTTCCCATAAACTTTACACCAAAATATTTGCTTTGCTCTTGCTGGCTTTGAGTTGTTTAGGAACAAAAGGTGTCAAGAATGAAAAAATAACATGGCCTAAAATATATATGACGTTGGGAATTGGGTTTGTGCTCTTTTTTCTGAACGCATCATTATTAAAACTGTCATTAAACATCGCTACATATCTTTATATTCTTACCACCGGTTTGGGCTATATCTCCCTGATGGTGACAGGAGTTTGGATCAGCCGTTTACTCCGTACCAACCTAATGGAAGATGTTTTCAATAACGAGAACGAAAGTTTTATGCAGGAAACTGTATTAATGCAAAATGAATATTCTGTAAACTTACCCACCAAATTTTGGTACAACAAAAAACAGCATAATGGCTGGATCAATATTGTAAACCCTTTTAGGGCAACCATCGTATTGGGCACACCCGGTTCAGGTAAATCGTATGCTATTGTAAATAACTATATTAAACAGCATATTGAAAAAGGGTTTTCAATGTATATCTATGATTTCAAGTTTGACGACCTATCTACAATTGCCTATAACCATTTGCTAAAGCATGCGGATAAATACAAGGTAAAACCAAAATTCTACATCATCAACTTTGACGACCCAAAAAAAAGCCATCGTTGCAACCCCATAAATCCTGATTTTATGACCGACATTTCAGACGCTTACGAATCGGCGTACACTATTATGCTCAATCTTAACAGAAGCTGGATACAAAAGCAGGGAGATTTCTTTGTAGAATCCCCAATTATCTTATTGGCTGCCATCATATGGTTTCTTAAAATCTATGAAAACGGCAAATACTGTACATTTCCTCATGCTATTGAACTACTAAATAAAAAGTATTCGGACGTATTTACTATTCTGACTTCCTACTCTGATCTGGAAAATTATCTATCACCCTTTATGGATGCCTGGCAAGGTGGCGCACAAGACCAGTTGCAAGGACAGATAGCATCTGCTAAAATTCCTTTGTCAAGAATGATTTCACCGCAATTGTATTGGGTTATGACCGGAGATGATTTTTCTCTGGACATAAACAATCCGAAAGAGCCGAAGATACTATGTGTAGGTAACAATCCAGACCGTCAAAATATTTATTCAGCAGCGTTGGGTTTATACAATTCAAGAATTGTTAAACTCATTAATAAAAAAGGACAGTTGAAAAGTTCGGTTATTATAGATGAGTTGCCCACAATCTACTTTAGAGGACTGGATAATCTCATTGCAACAGCCAGAAGTAATAAAGTAGCGGTGTGTTTGGGCTTTCAGGATTACTCTCAATTAACCAGAGATTATGGAGACAAAGAGAGCAAGGTAATTCAGAACACTGTGGGTAATATTTTCAGTGGCCAGGTTGTAGGCGAAACTGCCAAAAATCTTTCGGAACGTTTTGGGAAAGTATTACAGAAAAGACAAAGTTTATCGATTAACCGGAATGATACGTCGACATCGATTTCCACTCAATTGGACAGCCTCATTCCTGCATCTAAAATATCTACATTGACCCAAGGTGTTTTTGTAGGCGCTGTATCGGATAATTTTGATGAACGGATCGAGCAGAAAATCTTCCATGCTGAAATTGTTGTGGACAATGAGAAAGTAGCTACCGAAACCAAAGCCTATCAAAAAATACCAGAGATTTTATCCTTTCTAGATGCAAAAGGTGGTGACAGGATGAAGCATGAAATTGAAGCCAATTACAAACAGATAAAACTGGATATTGTTCAGATTATCGAAACCGAACTGGAGCGTATAAAGAATGACCCCGACTTACAGCATTTAGTACCAAAGGATAAGCCCAAAGGCAATGTATAAATACGGATAGATAGATATATATCTATAGATATATATATCTTCAGTTCGCAATAAGGTCAGGCCACGTTTTCCTCATACAAATCTTTTGAGGATTTACAAAAAGAGTGTATTTTCAGCCAAATAAGCCTACACACATAAAGAATCAACCGAACCTAATTTTATTTTTATTGGGACATTTTGTAAGCGATACAAACTAATTATTTTTAATTTTTCCTATAAAAAAATTTACATTTAAAGTACTGTATTTGTCTATTTTATATTTTTTATAAATGCAGAGTCAACAAAACAAATTTAAAGCAAACTAATAAACCACAAGCTCCAATTTGCACTCAAAACCCATATAAATATAACGTTTCAACTATTTAATATATAAGAAAAGTTTTACATATTACTCTACTACATTCTATCCAAAAAATTTTAAAATATATTTTTGAATAATTGTACAATAAAATAAATTTGTTTATTTTATTTACTTATGTACATTTGTATCAGAAATGAATAACATTACAAAAATAATGAAATGGAAGTTAAGTTAAAAGAAATTGCAAATATTCAGTTCGGATATTACGGACAACCCAGTAAAAAAGGCGCTATCCCTTATTTACAAGCCAAGCATTTCAATGAATTTGGTCAATATATTGGTGAAAATGATACTTTTTTAGAAGAAGACCCAAAATCAATAGCAAACCTATTGCAAAACGAAGATATACTTTTCGTGGCAAAAGGGTTTCGATTTTTTGCAACTCTATATAAAGAAGAATTGGGTAAGGCTATTGCATCTTCCATATTTTTTATTTTACGAACTGATAAAACTAGAATCATTCCAGCTTATTTAGTTTCGGTACTCAATCTTCCTAAAAATTTATTGCACTTTCAGCAATCAGGTGCAGGAAGTACAATTCCATCCATTCGCAAAAATGAATTAGCAGACTTTACTTTCAATCTAATACCATTAGAAGAACAGCAAAAAGTGGTAGCATTACAAGAACTGTATCTAAAAGATATTGAGCTTACAAATGCCTTAATCAAAGAGAAACAAAAATTATTTCAAACAACAATTTCAACAATTATAAAATAATCACAAGATGGCAAAAATAAAAAATGATGCTTCAGGAATGAGAGGCGACAGAAGCAGAAATGATAACGGAGAATTAAGACAAAAAAGAAGAGACACTCATATAGGAACTATCGAACAAAAGTATAATATTGATTTGAATGTAAGAAGCGATATGCATTTAGGTACTTATTTAGAAAAAAACGATATTGCTTCTTTAAACGATTTAGTAAATAACAATAAAAAATAATAGCTCCAAAAAATAACCACTATGGCAGAGAATAAAATCACTCAAAAAGAAATTAATAATATTGTTTGGAAAGCTTGTGATACTTTACGTCCAGTAATGGGAAGTGAGCAATACAAGGATTATATATTAACGTTATTATTTATAAAATACCTGTCTGATGTTTGGAAAGACAAAGTAGAACAATATCGTATTAAGTATCCCGATAATGAAGAAATGGTAAAACGCCAATTACAAAGAGAGCGTTTTATATTGCCCGAAATAAGCAATTTTGACTACTTATTTCAAAATCGGAACGAACCGAACATTGGCGAAATCATCGATATAGGATTAACGGCTTTAGAGGATGCCAACCGTTCTAAATTAGCAATGGTTTTCCGTAGTATTTCTTTCAATTCTGAAACGGTGTTTGGTCAAACCAAACAGCGTAATGCTATTATGAAAAACTTATTGGTTGATTTTTCAGAACTGGATTTGCAACCATCACATTTAAAAAACAATGATGTCATTGGAGATAGTTATGAGTTTTTAATCTCAAAATTTGCAGGAGAAAGTGGTAAGAAATCGGGAGAGTTTTACACACCAAGCGAAGTCAGTACATTACTAGCTAAATTACTGGATCCTCAACCCGGTAACAGAATATGTGATCCGACCGCAGGCTCGGGCTCTCTGTTGATTAAAATGGCCGATGAGATAGAAGGAAAAAACTATTCGCTTTATGGTCAAGAAAATAACGGTAGTACTTGGGCATTATGCCGTATGAATATGTTTTTGCACGAACAAGATAGTGCAACTATTGAATGGGGAGATACAATCAATAACCCGAAGCTATTAGAGAAGGATCAATTGATGAAGTTCCATATTGTGGGAGCAAATCCACCATTTTCATTAGACAAATGGGGAGCAGACACTGCCGCTACTGACCAGTTTAACCGTTTCCACAGAGGAGTTCCCCCAAAGAGCAAAGGTGATTATGCTTTTATTAGTCACATGATAGAAACAACCTATGAAGATGTTGGTAAAGTTGGTGTTATTGTACCACACGGCGTTTTGTTTCGTAGCAGTAGCGAAGGACAAATTCGTAAAAAACTAATTGACGAAAATTTGTTGGAAGCCGTTATTGGTTTGCCTGCTAATCTGTTTTTTGGAACAGGAATTCCTGCCGCTATATTAATTTTCAATAGAGGAAAAGGAAGCAACAAAGACATTTTGTTTATTGATGCCAGTCGTGAATTCGAAAATGGTAAAAATCAAAATAAATTAAGAGATAGTGATATTGCTCATATAGTAACAGCATTCAAGGCATTTAAAGCAGCTACACCATTATCTACCGAAAAGGGGGAAATTGTAGAAGACAAATACAGTTATCGTGCAACAATGGCTGACATTATAGAAAACGATTACAATCTTAATATACCTCGTTTTGTAGATACGTTTGAGGAAGAGGAAGAAGTAGATATTAAAGCCACACATACTAATATTACACAACTAAAACAACAACTAACCGAAGTAGAAAACCAAATGGAAAACTACTTGAAAGAACTAAACTTGATATAATATGCTAACAATACAACAAAAAACGGAATTCAGTGAAATATTAGATGAATTAGGAGAAACTTTAGACATAACTGAAAGTCAATTTAATGCAGCAGTAACTAGTTACAATGCGGTTGGTAATTGGCTTTGTAGTGATGATTCAAAATTAAAACCTTATAGTCCAAGTGTAAAACCTCAAGGATCATTTTTAATTGGTACGACTATCCAACCTTATACAGATGGTCAAGATATTGATATTGATTTAGTATGTGAGTTAACAGGTAAAAATCCGCTATGGACACAAAAGGATTTGAAGAACGTTGTTAAGGAACAATTAGAATCTCATAAAAAATATGAATCTATACTTGATGAAGAAGGAAGAAGATGTTGGACTTTGAAGTATAGGGAAAACTCAGTAAATAATGACCAATATCATATGGACATTCTCCCTGCTGTAATAGCAAATGGATATAGTAATGTATTGACTAAAATGTTTTCAGAATCAAGAAGTAGTAATTTTGAAAGTTTAGCACTTCGAATAACAGATAAAGAATTATTAAA
>DATEOV010000266.1:0-3495 GCA_035273645.1 Flavobacterium sp.
ATGAATTTATCAAAAATCGGTGTAAATTTGCAACCGTATCAATTATTGGCTGATTTTAGATTTGAATTCTAAAATAGACAATCTAAAATCTAAAATTAAAGTGTCCTATATCCTCAACATTGAAACCGCTACCAAAAATTGTTCTGTTGCTTTGGCAAAAGAAGGGAAAACAATATTGTGCAAAGAAATTGCAGAAGAGGGTTATTCCCATGCAGAGCGTTTACACGTTTTTATTGAAGAAATTATCAGTGAAGCTGGAATTACTATGAAAGATTTGGTAGCAGTTGCTGTAAGTCAGGGGCCAGGGTCTTATACGGGCTTGCGTATTGGGGTTTCTGCTGCTAAAGGCTTGTGTTATGCTTTGAATATTCCATTAATCGCTATTGATACTTTGCAAACATTGGCTTCAAGAGTTTCCATAACAGACGGTTTGATTGTGCCTATGATAGACGCTCGCAGAATGGAAGTGTATAGTGCCATTTTTTCTGCTTCATTAGAAAAAAAGCGAGAAGTTCTTGCCGAAATTATCACCGAAAGCTCTTTTGAAGAGGTAGAAGAAACTGTTTATTTTGTTGGTGATTGCAATGAGAAATGTAAAAGTGTTTTGACAAAAGATAATTTTGTGTTTTTGGATGATATTAAATATCCCTCTGCCAATGAAATGAGTACTTTAAGTTTTGATAAGTACAAAAAAAGCGACACTGTTGATGTCGCCTATTTTGAACCTTATTATTTGAAAGACTTTTTGATGACCACTTCAAAAAAATAGTCAGTCTTTTTATTATTGTATATTGTTTTTGGATAACTCGGTAATATACGGTTGAAAAGCAATTCCTTCTGCATCAAAGGCTAATTTACAGTTTTCCAAAGTATCTGAAACCACTATTCCATAATCTTCGGTTTTTGCCCAAGGTCTTACAGCCAGTTGAATGGCATTGTCTGTTAGGTTTTTAACTGATACTTCTGCAACGGGAGCAGTTAATACATTAGGATTGTTTGCGAGAACTTTGGATATGATGTCTTTTGCTTTTTTAAGGTCAGTCCCGTAAGATATGGAAATGGTTAAATCTGCTCTTCTTGATCCTTGCATAGAATAATTGATGATTGTACCATTGGATAAAGCGCCATTTGGAACAAAAATCGTTTGATTATTTGAGGTGATTAATTTGGTTACAAAAATTTGAATTTCCTGAACCGTTGCCAAAACTCCTTGTGCTTCTATAGTATCTCCTACTTTAAAAGGTTTGAAAAGAATAATTAGCATTCCTCCAGCAAAATTGGATAATGAGCCTTGTAAAGATAAACCAACTGCAAGTCCCATTGCTCCTAAAATAGCAACAAATGAAGATGTTCCTATTCCTAATTTGTCAATGAAAGTCACAAATAATAATACTCTCAAAACCCAAAGTAAAATGTCGGCAAGAAACTTGGTAAGTGTAGGATCCAAATCTCTTTTTACCATTATTTTTCGAATAAGCCTATTGATTATTCGAATAGCATATAGTCCGATAAATAAAATGATAAGTGCTGAAACCACTTTTGGGGAGTATTCAATAAGTGTTTCTATAAATGTATTGGCATAGCCTGCAATGTAATTTGGATCTAAAGTCATATTTTAATTCATAAAAAACCTTCTCGATAGAGAAGGTTGTATGTTGAATTGCAAAAATACGGATTTAATATTTTTTATAAAAAACTATTCTGACTCTTCTTCTGTTTTATTTGAACTTTCAATTCCTTTTGAGTCTGAAGTATTAGCTTTTTCTTTTAGGTTGTTTATGGCTTCAGTACCTTTTGCTTTGGCTTCTTCCATTATTGATTCCGCTTTTTCGATCAATGGTTTTGCCGCTTCTTTAGCTTTAGCGACAGCATCTTCTACAAATGCTTCCGCTTTTTCGACATGAGGAGTTGCGGTTTCTTTTGCTTTGGCTACAGTTTCTTCGACAAAAGTTTCTGCTTTTTCTATTATTGGAGCTGCAGTTTCTTTTACTTTGGATACAGTTTCTTCAACAATTGTTTCTGCTTTTTCTATGTATGGTGTAGCTGTTTCTTTTGCTTTTGCAACTGTTTCTTCTATGATTTCTTCAGCTTTTTCAATAAATGGTTCCGCCTTTGTTTTGGTTTCTTCAATAATGGTTTCCGCATGTTCAGCGACTTCGTTTGCTGTTTCTTTGGCCGTGCCAAATAAGTTCTTGAAAAATGATGATAGTCCCATGGTTTTTATTTTTAGTTAATGAATCAAAAGTAACCATTTTTTTATAATTTTTAAATTAAATAAAGTGTAAAATATTGGAAATCAACATATTTTTAAAGTCTTAATTTGATTAGAATCAAAAAAGTTGGTTGCTTTATTAACAGGTTTGTAGCTAAAATTTTTTTAAGCATAAAAAAAGCGCTTCCTCTTGGGAGCGCTTTTAGACAAATCTTTATAGTGTTTAAAATTAAACAGCTTCTACCTTGATGCCTTCATCATTTAGCATACTTTTTAGCATGTTTTCAATACCACTTTTTAGGGTAAAAGTAGAAGATGGACATCCATTACAAGCTCCTTGCATAATTACTTTGACAGTTTTGGAAGATCCGTCATAAGAATCAAAAAGGATATTACCACCGTCTGCAGCTACAGCCGGTTTTACATATTCTTCCAAGATATTGATGATTTTTTGTGAAGTTTCATCAAGAGAATCAAATGATTCATCTTTGGTTTTTTCGTCTTTAATAATGGTTTGAATTAAAGTCTCGTCAAGAACAGTTCCTCCGTTTTCAATAAATTGTTTGATGAATGTTCTTAATTCCATAGTGATGTCTTGCCATTCATTGATGTCATATTTAGTAACCGAAATATAATTTTCATCAATAAAAATTTCTTTTACATATGGGAATTTAAATAATTCGGTTGCCAGTGGAGAAGGTGCGCTTTGGTCAATATTTTTGAACTCAACAGCATTTTTGGTTATCATTTTATTGACAACAAATTTTAGCGCTGACGGATTTGGAGTAGATTCCCCATAAACGGTAATAGGCTGTTTTTTGGTTTTGTTTTCATCAACATTGATTATAACTCCTCCTTTGTTTACGTATGCTTCAATTTGTTCAGCTACTGCTTCTTTTACATCGTCCCATTCTACAATACTGAATCTTTCTACAGCGATGAAATTACCAGAGATATAAACTGTTTTTACAAATGGTAAATAAAAAAGTTGTTGTGCGAGTGGAGACGATTTGGCTTCATCTATATTTTTGAATTCAAAACTTTCATTTTGAGTGATAAAATCTTGAAATTCAAATTTTATTATTGTTGGATTTTGAGTTTCCTTTATAGTAACTTTTGTCATGATTTTTGTGATTTTTTACAAATTTAGTAAAGTTATTTTCTACGTTTAACTATATTTGATTTTTTAATCAATAAATTAACAAAAGTTTTTTTTTCGTGATTAATTTTATAAAATAGCCCCCCCAAATGTATAACAAAATCAAGTTTGTAATAGTTCTTTT
>DATEOV010000267.1:0-3422 GCA_035273645.1 Flavobacterium sp.
ATTTTTTTGTTCAAAAATGGGTCTTCTGTCATATATTCATATGTTCTCCCTCCAAGCGGAGTTCTTACGATATTAATCGCAGGTGACAGCAACATATCTTTGTCTCTCGCACGCAATTCCTGTCCCACACTATTACCAAAGGTGTACCCTAACGAAGGATTCCAAGTAGCAGCCAAAGCTCCAGCTGCTGGATAATAAGTCGCAAAATCATTGGTTAATCCCGCAGGAGCCCAACTATCACGAGAAATTTCTTCGCGAACTCCAAGCGGTCCATCGGCCATTTTTAATTCCGGAATACCTAAACGTTTCACACCGCCCGAAGTAAACATACTGTTACCATGTAACATTCCAATTTTTTCCTCCAGAGTCATTTGTGAAATTAACTTCTCAATAGCAGCATCATTCTTATTTGTTATCTCTTTACCAACATAAGTGTGTGGTTGTTTTTTTGATTTTACTGCTTGTGCATTACCATCAGCAAATGCAAGGATAGACATAGCCATTGCAACGTATTTGATTATATTTTTCATTGTCGGTATTATTATGATTATTATTGATCGTTATTCTAAACTATTGTTTTACAAAACTGAAAAAGACAACATCATTCTCATTTATCTTGTAACTTCTACTGTACTTTCCAGTGGTATCAATGCTTACTTTCTCAGTTGCTATTGGCTCGCCATTATTGTTTTTCTTGATTGATTTTACTTGCTCAAGAGTTAACTGGCTTGGTTTGCCCTTCGTTAAATAATCGGTGTAAGCATCATTCATTTTATAGCCCACTTTATAAATCTCCAAATTGTATTTTCCTTTCTGCAAACCTTCTACTTCAATTTTTACCTCGCCTTTTGATTTTGATGGCAAATCTTTTATATAATACGCTTGATTATTGACATCTTTCTCAGGCAGTGTGTACGTGAAATTCCAAAACAAAAGCTGCACATCTCCTTTAGCATTTTTAGTTGCCCAAGATGAAGTATCCGTGTTTTTAAGTTCCGTTTCTCCCAATTTATTCATTAGGGCATAAGAGAAATAAGCTGGCTTTTTGATTCCTTGCGTATTCAATAAACCGAATCCTCCGTGAAAAGGCGTGAATCTAGGTCCCGGCTCTTCGAAAATATCTGTAAAAACCCAATAAGACATTGAGTTTGGAGCGTTTCCTACTTGTTTTAATTTTTGAAGAATATAGGCTGCCGAATGGTAACTGTCATGAATTGGATCAGCTGGAGTATAAGATGAACTCCATTCGGTATAATGCAATTCTAGATTTGGTTTAGCTGAAGCTGCGATTTGTTTTCTTGAATTAATCACGTCACCGCTAACGCTAAAATCGTCTTTACTTAAAACCGTACCTGTAGAACCATATTCATCTAAATATCCTTGATTAACCCCGTAAGTATGTGTCGAAATAAAGTCAATTGGCACATTGTTTTTAGCACAAAAATCAATTGTTTCTGGAACCCAGCCAGCACCAGCTGTTGCAGGACCACCCACTTTATAAGCTGGATTTACGCTTTTGATGGCTTTTGCTGCAAATTCATATAATTTAAAATATTCGGTTTGTGTACCAGTCCAAAAACCAGGTGTCAGGTTGGGTTCGTTCCAAACTTCAAAATACCAGGTTTTTACTTCTTCTGCTCCATAACGCTCTGTAAAATGCTGCGTTAAATTTTTAATTAAATCTCCCCATTTATTATAGTCTTTTGGAGGAGTAACATTTCCTTTCCACCAAAAAATTGTTTGACTGCCACTTGCCAAAGCATTAGGCATAAACCCTAATTCTACAAATGGTTTAACATTAATACTTAATAAAAAATCATACAATGCATCAATATATTGGTAGTTGTATTCTGGATTTCCTTTACTGTCTTCGCGATACACCGCCATATCATCAGTCAATAAGCCATGCATACGAATGTATTTGAAATCACATTCTTTTTTTACCATCGTCAGTTGTTGCTGCCAATCGGCACGCAATCCTTCATTGGCACGTCCAGCCCCAATACATTCTTTGAACATGGTATTCATTTTTCCAGTAACATCATTATAATTTACTTTTATAGTTCTGTTATCTGAATTATTTTGTCCAAATGTTGAAACATTTGTTAGACAGCATAAAACAATCAATACTATTAAATACTTCTTCATAATTATTTTACATTTATTTTTTTACTTAATAAAAGGGCATCCGAAGCTGATCCTATCTGCAATTCAATTGCATTATTTTCTAATTCAAATTGTTGTTTTGCAACGTTCCAATATTGTAAATCTTTGACTCTGACAGTTAATAAAACGTCTTTCGTTTCTCCGGCTTTGAAAAACACTCTTTGAAATGCCTTCAGTTCTTTTTCAGGACGCTCAACTTTAGAATCCAAATGTTTAACATACAATTGAACTACTTCGTCACCATCTGTATTTCCAGAATTTGTGATTGAAACCGTAACTTTTAGTTCGCCGTTATTGGTAATCGTTTCTGAATTGGTTTTTATCGAATTATACTTAAAAGTTGTGTAGCTCAATCCGTGGCCAAAAGCATATAAAGGTTTCCCTTTAAAATACTGATAGGTTCTTCCATTTCTAATATTATAATCCAATAAATCAGGTAAATCAGTGATGTCTTTTACCCAAGTCTGCGTTAAACGTCCCGCCGGATTATAATCGCCAAACAAAACATCGGCAAGGGCTGTTCCTAATTCCTGACTGTTTTGTGCCATGTGCACAATAGCCGGTATGTGTTCTTGTGTCCAATTAATGGCGTACGGAAAACTGCTGATTAAGGCAACAACCGTTTTAGGATTTGCCTGATAAGCAATCTTGATTAAATCTTCCTGTTCCAATGTCAGTGACTGGCGGTCAACTGATTCTTTTCCTTCACTTGGAACCGGACAATCGTTCCAACCTGCATTGCAAACCGGATGATTTCCAACTATCACAATAACTGCATCGGCTTTTTTAGCAATTTCTGCTGCTTTACCGTCAGCATTATTTTTTGCGTATAAAATCTCGACGTTGGCACCTAATTTATTTTTAATTCCCTGCAAAGGAGTTACCGTATAAGGAGGTGTTCCGCTGTACCAATCCAAAAGCACCTGATCGGCACGAATTCCAATTATGGCAAGCGTTTTTATTTTTTCTTTTTGCAAAGGCAAAAACTTGGAATCATTTTTAAGCAAGACTATTGATTTTTGAGTTGCCTCTAAAGCTATTTTTTTATGTGCCTCCGTTTTCCAAGGATCTATAGTGTCTTTAGCAATACCAATTTTTGCATACGGATTTTCATCAGGAGCATCTAGCATACCTAACTTTATCATCACTCGGAAATTGCCTCGAATTTCAGTGTCAATGTCTTTCTCGGTTAAATATCCTTTGGCAATTGCACCATCCACGCCTTCTTTATAATCGTCTAAAAACTGATTGATTCC